>DBEXKF010000030.1:0-6962 GCA_048175045.1 Collinsella sp. | reverse complement strand
GCATTTCGTTATAATCATCTCAGTTTTATTTCTTATGGTTTATCTATCAGCGCAAGACGATGTCAGATGGAGGTCTGAATGTACAAGCGCACCAAGATTGTATGCACCATGGGTCCCGCCTGCGATAGCGACGAGACCATCCGCGAGATGATCAAGGCGGGCATGAACGTCGCCCGTTTTAACTTCTCGCACGGATCCTACGACGAGCACCACGGTCGCATCGAGCGCGTCCGTCGTATTTCCAAGGAGCTCGGTCTGCCCGTCGGCATCCTGCTCGACACCAAGGGCCCCGAGGTCCGCACCGGCCTTCTGGTCGATGGCAAGAAGGTTGCCGTCAAGACCGGCGATAAGATCGTCGTCACCGCCCAGCCCACGTCCGAGGATTTCCACGGCACCGCTGAGCACATCTCCCTCGACTACCTGGCTCTGCCCTCCGAGGTCGAGAAGGGCTCCCTTATCCTGATCGATGACGGTCTGGTTGCCCTCGAGGTCGAGTCCGTCGACGGCCAGGACATGACCTGCGTCGTTAAGAACGACGGCCTGATCGGCGAGCGCAAGGGCGTCAACATGCCCAACGTCAACATCTCGCTGCCCGCCATCACCGAGCGCGATCTTCAGGACATCCTCTTTGGCCTGACCGAGAACATCGACTACATCGCCGCTTCCTTCATCCGTGACGGCGAGTCCGTCCGCGGCATCCGCGAGCTTTGCCGCGAGAACGGTGGCGAGCACGTGACGATCTTCCCGAAGATCGAGTGCGCCCTGGGCGTCGAGAACTTCGACGAGATCCTCGAGGCTTCCGACGGCATCATGGTCGCCCGTGGCGACCTGGGCATCGAGATCAAGCCCGAGCTCGTTCCGCACATCCAGAAGGAGATCATCGCCAAGTGCAACGCGGCCTACAAGCCCGTTATCACCGCTACGCAGATGCTCGACTCCATGCAGCAGAACCCGCGCCCGACGCGCGCCGAGGTTGCCGACGTTGCTAACGCCATCTACGACGGCACCGACGCCGTTATGCTCTCTGGCGAGTCCGCTGCCGGTAAGTACCCGGTCGAGGCCGTCAAGATGCAGGCCAGCATTGCTCTCGAGACCGAGAAGTACCTCCCGGCCCACGCTCCGCTCGAGGTTCCGGCCGACGCTCATGGCACCCGCGTCGTCAACAACGTTGTGGGTATGTCCGCTGTGAACATGGCCACCACCGTTGGCGCCAAGTGCATCACCGTGCCGACGACCACCGGTCGTACCGCTCGCCTGATTTCGCACTTCCGTCCCAACATGCCGATCTGCGCGTTCTCCCGCCACGAGTGGGCCGTCCAGCAGATGATCATGTACTGGGGCGTTATCCCGCATCAGGCCGAGATTACCCAGGGCACCGTCAACGGCACGATCGTCAAGGCGATCGAGACCGCTAAGGAGCTCGGCTACGTCGAGGCCGGCGACCTGACCGTCGCTACCGCCGGCGATCCCCGCATGAGCGTCCAGCTCGAGGACAAGGTCTCCTCGACCAACGTCGCTTACGTCGCTCAGGTGCGCTAAAACGCACTTGCAAGCATACTTGCATTGCAAAGGGCCCGGAAGGCTTCGCCTTCCGGGCCCTTTTTCTGTGCCAATGCCGCCGCACGGCAAAACACGCACTCATTTCTTTACCAAAAGCGCGAAATCCACCCTTCGAGGCCCAAAAAATAAAGCCCCAAGCGCTAAAAGTGTTCGCCCGGTGGCAAACCCACACCTCACACAGGGCTGATAAATCGTTTTAGCAAGAACCAAATCGACCTGGCTTTCGGAAGTATGCGGCAAATTCTGGAACCTCCGAGCACACCCTGTTTTTTCGCAACAAAATGCCTGATAAACTAGCCTCAAAAGCCAGGTCCGCTCATAGGGTTCAGATTTTGCCGCATACTTCCGGATTGACGCTGGCATCACTCGCTTCAAAGAGATGATTTCGGCCAGGAGGGCATTATGGACCTGACGCTTTGTGGGCAATCCGCCTTTAACTACTACCGCATCCCGCCGCAGGTATTAGGCCTTTACCCCGCCATTAGCCTTGGCAATATGGATCGCAGATGTTGTGGCCTCGGAAGTCATGCAGTTGTAAAAGACCTGCTTCACGCACCACTTCACAGGTTTGTATTCACTCGGGCACAATCCGGGTCGCGAAGCCTGTTTAAATCGCACCTCCTGACCCAAGAACCACCTCCGGGGTCGTTTAGGCAGACTGAACATGGATTTGATGTCACTTCACCGGAGTTCACGCTGCTCAGCCTTGCCACGCAGGTCTCACGCAACCAGTTACTCATGGCGTGCTACGAGATGTGCGGCTCCTTTGCAGTGTTTAAGCCCTGCGAGCGAACGCAACAACAACTCGATGAAGCTATTTCGCTTAAGTTCATTCCACCCAACTGCGGCTGGGAGCGAGTTAACGACACCAAGGGCAATGACACCAACTTGTGGAAGCGCACGCCGCTTCTTACCGCAACGGATATCGCCGCGTTCGCCAAGCAAGCCGCAGGCCTGCGCGGCGTCAAACAACTGCGCTGGGCGGCCGAGCACATGACGGGGCAGGCCGCCTCGCCCTTCGAAGTACAGACCTCCATGCTTATCTCGCTCCCCCGCGACGAGGGCGGCCAGGGCATCGAGATCGCCAACAACGCGCGCATCCCGCTCAGTGAAGCCGCACGTTCGCTGTATGACAAAACCTGCTGCTACGCCGATATCCTCATCGAAAGCGCCACCGACAGCATGGGCGTCATTCTGGAATGCCAAGGCCGCTCTGCCCACGACAGCGATGCCGCGAGCCTCTCCGATGCCGAGCGCGCCACCGCACTCACAAGCATGGGCTACGACGTCATCCAAATTACCTATGACCAGATCAAGGAGAAGAAGAGCTTCGACCACATAGCCGAGCTCATCCATAAAAAGGCCGGGCTTCCCCACATCCCAAAGACCAAACAGGAGCGCATTGCCGAAGATACCTTACGGCAAGAGCTACTTGTCGATTGGGTTGAGCTATTCACTGCCGGGCCGGCCAGCTAGCAGCTAGCAATCAGGGGCAGCGCAGGCACATCGGGCGATTCGACACGGGCGGCAAAACCCGCCTCGGTCAGCTCGATGACCTCGGTAAACGTTGCGTCGAAGAATTCCTCGGTTAGCAGGCGGTATGGCGGATGGTCGGGATCGCCGGGGTTTTCGCGTACAATCTCGTGCATGACGCCGATGGTCTTGAGCACATACTCCTTATGGATGGGATACTGCCCAAAACGCGTCGCCGCAGTATACAGGCGATCGGTCGCGCGCGGAATCGAAACAATGCCGAGCGTCTTGCCGAACCAGTCAAAGTCGCCTTGCTTTTTAATGCGGAACTCCTCGCACGGCTTGCCGCCGTGCGCCTCCAGGTACTGATTCACGCGCGTATTCCATACGGTATCGGCCACCAGATGCGACCAGACACCCAGTGTCAAATCGAGCAACGACTGCGCCACATCTTCGGACGCAAGCGAGAACTCACGAGCGCCGGGACCGACAACCGGCTCAGCATCCCTGTAGCGCTGGGGATAGTGCACGCGATTCAGTCGCTCGCGCTCCTCGATAATCGAGGTCGCCGCGGCTGGCGCACCGGTGGGCGAACTTTTAAGCAACGGTGCCACATAGGTATCCCAGAACTCGTGCTCACGCGGCTTAGGGATAGGCTCGGGCTTGGCAAAGTGCGTAATGCGGTACGGGATGGGATCGGCGATGCCAGGGACCATATAGCCCACGAAAATATCCGGAACCACGCAGCCAAACAAAAAGGCATTGCGGTCGCGCACGCTCTTGGCAAGCGCACCGGTGCGCTCCAGCAAACGCTCCGTCTGAGCGATATGAATGTTCCAGCTTGGCATAGCCACCCCCATAAAAAACCTGGATAACTATACCATCACGGCAAAGCCGCGCGGGCGGCTACGCACGCTCTACGCAGCAACTAGTCCGTAGCACCGCTTTCGGTTCCATACGACGGCGAAGGCGCCTCGACCACATGGTGATATCGATCGATATAGATTGCACGGGCACCCAGGCGTCGCACCAAATCCTGGTGATGTGTGCTCATCAAGACCGTCTTACCCGCCGCGACGTAGGCCAGCAAGAAGTTGACCACGATGTCGCATGAATCCTCGTCGAGCCCATTAGTAGGTTCGTCGAGAACCAAGATATCGGGGTTCATCGATACGACTGCCGCCAGCGCCACACGCTTCTTTTGCCCACCCGAAAGCTGATAGGGCGAGGCATCGACCAGGTCGGCAACTTGAAACAGTTCTATGGCATCGTGCACGCGACGGTCGAGCTCGTCTGCCGGCAGCCCCATCTGCGCGGGACCAAAAGCAACTTCCTCACCCACCGTAGCACAGAACAACTGGGCGTCGGCATTCTGGAACACAAAGCCCACGCGCTGATGGAACCGCTGGGCCGTCGCGGAATCCTTGAGATATGCCGCATCGACCATACACCCGTCAAACAGGTATGCCCCTGCGTCCGCGAGTTCAAGGCCGTTAATAAGACGCATAATCGTCGTCTTACCGCAGCCGTTGGGACCGAGCAGGGCAACGAGTTCACCACGATCGACCTGCAGCGACACGCCATCGACAACCGTATGCCCCGCATAGGAGAACACCACGTCGCGCAACTCAATAAGCGGCGCGCCCTCGGCGCCGCCCGCACCGTTCGTGCCCGCCGCACTATTCATATCGATCGTCAAAACGTCGCCCTTCCCTACTCACATCGACGGCTAGACCGCCCGCGCTACAGTACCGCACACAACACGGCGAGCAACGCCACGCCGACCGCATAGACCGCATCGCGCCAGCCAAAGCCGCTCCGCGCGGGAGCCGGATACGCGCCGGCAAAGCCGCGGCAGAGCATGGCCTCATCCATCGCGCGGCTGCATTCCATCGCCTTGATAAAGGTCATGCCCATGATACCCGCGATCGAATCGGTACGCGAAAATCCCTCAGGCGCACGGCCAACGCTGCGCAGCATGACCGATTCGCACAGATCGTGCGCCGTGCGTCCCAGCACCTCGATATGCTTGAGTGCCATATCAAAGGTAAAGATGACCTCGTCGGGCAGGTGCAGCATTTTGAGCGCCGCCGACATGCGGCTCCAGGTAAGCGTCCACGAAACGCCCAGCACCAGCGACACATTAATGAAGGTCTTGAGCGCGATCTTGAGCATGGCGCCCGTGGCAGACGCGCCCAGCAGCAGGGCAGGCAATGCCAGAACCACCGCAAGCCCCGTGGCGCCGAGCGCCGGTACAATGGTCGCACGCAGCCCGCGTACGGGGCGCACGGCAACGAGCACCAGCGCAATGGCCGCCATCAACATGAGGTACAGCGGGCTCTGTGTCAGACACACGCACAGGACGCAGACGAACATCCCCACCAGGCGCACCGGAGCCGAAACGCAAGAAAGGGCGCGGTCGACCAGCGACCCGCCCTCGTGCGCGCCTCCACCCAGGCGAACCCGCTCAAGCAGGCTCGCCAGGTGCAGGACGTTCTTTTGCATCACACGATGCCGAGCCCCCGCAGGCTCGTATCGCTCCTCGGTCGCAAGCCAGCTAGGCAGCTCGGCTATTGCCATGAGCACCGCTTTCCTTGACCGTAAGCGAGATCAGGCGGAATGCGATGGTGAGCACCGCCACGCCAATCACGCCGGACAGGATATACATGGCAGCCTGGCCGGCAAAGCCAAGGCCTTGCTCCTCGGAATAGGCCTGCAGGTAATCGCCCGTGGGCAGCGCATCGGCAAAGGTCGGAGTATCGAGACCGACCGAAGCCTGCAGGCTGTCGTCACCAGCCTCCTGAACGGCGGTCGCGGCGCCCTCGGCGTCCCACTCACCCCAAGCGTCACCCGTGGCCAGCAGGCCCAGCGGCGTGGCCACGACAAGCACGGCAACCAAGATGAGCGTGGGGACCAGCGAGGTCTTCTTGGCAGCAGCGCCCTCGGCAGCAAGCTGGCCATCGACGGCCTCGGGCCCGACGATAATGCTCGGCGCCGTCTTCTTAATGAAACCGTAGATGGCGGCCGTCGCCACGCCCTCGATCACGCCGGCAACCAACATATGCGGGATCAACATGGCCGGAATAGCCACGGACAGCGGGAAGGGGCAGTACAGCGGCGCGCCCGAAGCGTTGGTAAAGAGCATCGGCTGAATACCAAACTCGATTGCCGCGCACAGGGCCGCCAGGCACAGGCCGACCCAACCGCTCACGATGGCAGAAATCGAGGTGCCCCAGCTCTTGTCGTGCAAACGGCTGTTGAGCGCACGGAACACGACAGCAGCGGCAAACGGCAGCACGAAGGCCATGTTAAAGCAGTTGGCGCCAAAGGACAGGACGCCGCCGTCGCCAAACAGCAGCGCCTGCAGCGCCAGCGCGACCGAAACCGCGATGGCAGCGGCCTCGGGACCCAGCAGCAGCGCGATGAGCGCGCCGCCGACGGCGTGGCCTGTGGTGCCGCCAGGCAGCGGCACGTTGAACATCATGAGCAGGAAGGAGAACGCGGCGCAGATGCCCAGGAACGCCATGTGCTCGCGATCGAGCGTGGCGCGCACCTTTTTGATGCAGTGGATCCAAACGGGCACCATCGCCACCGCCATAACGGCATCGGTCTGCGGGGACAGATAATTATCTGGAATGTGCATGTACGCCTCCCGGTTATCGGCGCACGGAATTGCAACGCCGCTTGAATCACCTTTCCAGTGTTACGTAATGTCAGATTCGTAACACGCCGCGGGCTATCATAGCAAAACGGCGCACTGCCGACAAAGCAGCACGCCGTTATGTAATGCGCGTGTCATATATGCAGGCTCAACGGTGCCTTATACCGAAAACAGCAGTCACGTAAGACTCGGCGGCAGCCGACGCTGGCCTATATCCGGCGCAGGACCTAGCCGCGGACCTCGCCGTTTACGCCCTTGCACACCTTGG
>DBEXKF010000029.1:0-5243 GCA_048175045.1 Collinsella sp. | reverse complement strand
TCGATGCTCGCTGCGCCGGGCATGGAACAAAAGGCCGTCTTAAGAAGTGCATGGCGTCAACTGAGCGACCTCGAAGTCGCAGACGGGGAGTTGCCGGATAACGAGACGGCGATGATCCAAGTGTGGCGCTATGCGCCCGTGTTTGCCGACTCCTCCCGTGTCGACAACATTTCGCTTGCGCTATCTTTGGCGGCAATTGACGATGAGCGAATTCAGCTCGAAGTCGATCGAATGTTTGAAAGGGAATATCCATGGCAAGAAGCGCTGTAGAAGGCCTTCAAGAATTCGAACCGTAGGCGGCGTTTCGGTCCTAGCTGCGTTACCCGCGGCAGAAGTTCGCTAATCGGCTATTATTTGTTTAGACAACTTGAGTTGTAGAGGAGTGACCGGCGATGGTGCAGGGCGCCAAACATATGAAGAGCAATAACGCCGCGGCTAACGGTGGCTCAAGCCCTCAGCCCAAACCTCAACCAAAGCCCAAGCGCCGCCGCAAGCGACTGCCGCGCTGGGCCGACCGGCTCATCACCATCGTCATTATCCTTATTGGCGTGGGCCTTATGACCTGGCCGTGGATCTTGGACCGGCTCGAGGCCTCGGGCGTGTTCAACCAGATCAGCACCGTGTCCAGCACCGTGGACGCGCTGTCTGCCGAGGAGCGCGAGCGCATCCTGCTCCAGGCGCGCTCCTTTAACGAGCAGCTGGCGGGCGAGGCCACCGAACTTCCCGCCGACCAGATCGAGCCCTACGCTCAGCAGCTCATCTTTGACCGCGACCCCATGATGAGCTGGGTCGAGATCCCCTCCATCGACGTGAGCATGCCCATCTACCACGGCACGAGCGAGGAAGTCCTCATGGCGGGCGTCGGCCACCTGGAGGGCACAAGCCTGCCGGTGGGCGGCACCTCGACGCATTGCGTGCTCACCGCGCACTCGGGCATGCGCAACCTGAGCATGTTCGACGACATCCATTCGCTGGAGCCCGGCGACCTGGTGCTGCTGCACACCATGAACAAGACGCTCGCCTACAAGATGGTGGACTCCGAGGTCGTGCTGCCCGAGGAGATGGAGTCACTGACCATCGAGCCGGGCGCCGACAAGGTGACGCTCGTCACCTGCACGCCCTACGGCGTGAACGACCATCGCCTGCTGGTGCATTGCGTGCGCACCAAGTACAACAAGAAGGACGTCGACAAGCAAAAGTCGCTGGCCGGCCGTCACTGGGGTAAGCGCGAGTTTGCCGTGCTCATCGTGGTTGTGGCCATTGTACTGTTGCTGCTGGACATCGTGATCCACGCGGTCCGCAAGCGCCGCAAGGCCAAGGCCTCGGCATAAGACATTCTCCAGAACCACCACAAAGGGGACAGACACCTTTGTGGTGGTCGGGGCTTCCAAACCATCACAACATTCGATGAAAATCTCGATTTTGACGATAAACGTCGAATGTTGTGATGGTCTTCGTTGTGGGCGGGACGGTTTTCGTTGTGGACAGGACGGTTTTCGCTATGGACGGTGCGGTTTCGCTGCGGATTCGCCAGCCCGCCGCCTGCCAACCGCCGCTCTCGTTACGTTTTCGCTGCATTTGGGTAAAGCGCCTGCTCCAAGCCGGCGTTGCCCTGTATACTAGAGCGGTTTAACTGTTATGCGGAAGGGAGCGCCTATGGCACTCAGCGAGAAAGACGTGCGCGGCATCGCCGAGTACGCAAAGATCGCACTGACCGATGACGAGCTCACCCAGATGACGTCCTACATGAACGACGCCGTCCAGATGCTCGAGCCCGTCTTGCAATATGACTTGCCCGACGTGGAGCCCACGTTCCATCCCATCGGAAGCCTGTCCAACGTGATGGGCGATGACCTGCGCGAGCCCGAGCGCGACCTGCCGCTCGACGTTGCGCTCGAAAACGCCGGCAGCGCGCGCGACCGCTACTTCCGCGTGCCGTCCATTTTGGGAGAGGGGGAGAGCGAGTAATGGCACAGAGCTTCGATTCCCTTACCGCTGCCCAGATTGCCGCGGGCGTTTCCGCCGGCGACTTTACCGCTACCGAGGTGGCCCAGGCCTCCTTTGCCGCCATCGAGGCGCGCGAGGGCGGGGTCCAGGCATTCCTGCAAGTGGCGCCCGAGCTTGCGCTCGAGGCCGCCGCGCGCGTGGATGCCGACCGCGCCGCAGGCAAGCCGCTGCCCCCGCTCGCGGGCGTGCCGCTGGCCATTAAGGACAACATGAACCTCGTGGGCACGCGCACCACCTGCGCTTCCCGCATGCTCGAGGACTACCAGAGCGTCTACACCGCTACCTGCGTCCAGCGTATGCTCGATGCCGGCTGCCTGCCCATGGGCAAGGCCAATATGGACGAGTTTGCCTTTGGTAGCTCCACCGAGAGCTCGGCGTTCCACCGCACCAACAACCCCTGGGATACCGAGCGCGTGCCCGGCGGCTCCTCGGGCGGCTCCGCCGCAGCCGTCGCCGCGGGCGAAGTCGCGCTCTCGCTGGGCTCGGACACCGGCGGCTCTATTCGCCAGCCGGCGTCGCTGTGCGGTGTGGTGGGCTTTAAGCCCACGTATGGTGCCGTGAGCCGTTACGGCGTGGTTGCCTTTGGCTCGTCGCTCGACCAGGTGGGCCCCTTTGGCCGCACGGTCGAGGATGTCGCGCTGGCCATGAACGCGCTCACCGGCGCGGGCCACGATCCGTACGACTGCACCAGCCAGGATTGCGCCGTCGACTTTACCGAGCATCTCAACGACAGCGTCGAGGGCAAGCGCGTGGGCATTATCCCTGCGTTTATGGAGGCCGAAGGTCTGACGCCCGAGGTCAAGGCCGCTGTTCAGCGCGCCGCTCAGGAGCTGCAGAACCAGGGTGCCGAGCTGGTCGAGGTCGACCTGCCGCACTTGGACGCCGCCATCGCCGCCTACTACGTCATCGGCCCGGCCGAGGCGTTCTCCAACCTGGCCCGTTTCGACGGCATTCGCTACGGCTACCAGGAGGAGGGCTGCGCCAACCTGTCCGACCAGAGTTCGCTTTCGCGCGCCCACGGCTTTGGCGCCGAGGCCAAGCGCCGTCAGATGCTCGGCGCCTACCTGCTGAGCTCGGGCGTGTACGACAAGTACTACTACGCTGCGCAAAAGGCCCGTACGCTCATCACGCGGGACTACGACGCCGCGTATGCCAAGGTGGACACCATCCTCATGCCCGCCTCGCCGCGCACGGCCTTTAAGTTTGGCGAGATCAGCGACCCCACGCAGATGTACCTCTCCGACCTGTACACCATTTCGCTCAACATTTGCGGCAACGGTGGTATCTCGGTGCCGCTGGGCCTGGGCGAGGATACTCAGCTGCCCGTTTCTGCCCAGCTGGTTGGTCCGGCGTTTAAGGACCGTCAGCTGCTCACGTTTGCCCGCGCCCTGGAGCGCGGCTTTGCCGATGCCGCCACGGGTGCGCCCGCGCTTTCCGTCGCGCCCGATTTTGCCGGGAAGGGAGGCGAGCTGTAATGAAGGAGCTTTCCGAGGTCCTGCAGGATTGGGAGGCCGTGATCGGCCTAGAGATCCATACCGAGCTCACCGCACTCGATACCAAGATGTTCTGCAACTGCAAACTCAGCCACGATGACGAGCCCAACGCCAACGTGTGCCCGGTGTGCCTGGGCCTGCCCGGCGCCCTGCCGGTGCCCAACAAGCGCGCCATCGAGAGCATCGTCAAGGCAGGTCTCGCCACCAACTGCGAGATCCAACGCCACTCGATGTTCTACCGTAAGCACTACTTCTATCCCGATATGGCCAAGAACTTCCAGACCACGCAGGGTCCGGTCGCCTTTGCCATGTACGGTCACCTGGATCTGGACGTGACCGGTCGCGGTGCCGCCGAGCGTCCCGACTGCGCGTTTGGTGAGGCCGAGGCCCAGAGCCTGGCGAGCGCTTCGGCCAACGCCGAGGGCCTGTCCACGTCCATGACGTCGACCATGCGAGAGGGCAACCAACGCGCCGGCCACCTGGCCAGCTATGACGCGTCCAACCTGCAGATGCCCGAGCGTCGCGAGGACGGTTCCTACACGGTGCCCATTCGCATCCTGCGCATCCACATGGAGGAGGACGCCGCCAAGATGGTCCACGTGGGCGGTGCCGAGGGCCGCATTACCGCCGCGGCCGAGTCGCTCGTCGACTACAACCGCTGCGGCACGCCGCTGATTGAGCTCGTGACTGAGCCCGATCTGCGCACGCCTGAGGAGGCTCGCCTGTTTATGGAGAAGCTCCGTCGCATTTTTGTGACGCTGGGCATTTCAGACTGCTCCATGGAGAAGGGCTCCATGCGCTGCGATGGCAACGTGTCGCTGCGCCGCCGTGGCGAGACCAAGCTGGGCACCAAGACCGAGCTCAAGAACCTCAACTCGTTTAAGAGCCTGCACGACGGCCTTGCCTACGAGATTTGCCGCCAGGCCGAGGTGCTCGAGGAGGGCGGCATCATCTATCAGGAGACCCGCCACTGGGAGCCTAGTCGCAAGCGTACCGTGGTTATGCGTGTGAAGGAGACGGCCGACGACTATCGCCTGTTCCCCGATCCCGACCTGGCGCCGTTCGATCTGGACGATGAGTTCATCGACCGCTGCCGTGGCGAGATTCCCGAGCTGCCCGATGCCAAGCGCGCCCGTTTTGAGGCCGACTTTGGCATTAAGGCGGCCGACGCCGAGCAGATTGCCGGCGACCCCGAGTTTGCCGACTTCTTTGAGGCCGCCGCTGCCGGTATGGCCGGCAAGGAGGCTCAGACGGTCGCGAACTTGCTGGTCAACGAGATGATCGCCTACCTTAAGGGCGCAGGCGTCTCGCTGGCCGAATCCGGCATTGCGCCGGCTCAGGTGGCAGCTCTTGCCAAGCTGCTGGCGACCGATGCCATCAGCTCCAACCAGGCGCACGAGGTCTTTGAGGCCATGGCCCAGACCGGCGACGACCCCAACAAGATCGTCGACGAGCGTGGTATGCGTCAGGTGAGCGATGCCGGCGCGCTGCAGCCGATTGTGGACGAGGTGCTGGCGAACTGTGCCGATCAGGCGCAGCAGTATCGTGACGGCAACCAGAAGGTTATCGGCTTTTTGGTGGGTCAGTGCATGAAGGCAAGCCGCGGCAAGGGCAACCCGAAGCTCTTCAACGAGTTGCTGAGAACGTCGCTCTCGTAAGCGGGAACCGAGGGGCCGGGCGCAGGGCCTTGCCTCTCAATTTCGGACAGTCCTGACTCACGACGGAGGCGCCACTGGCGCCTCC
>DBEXKF010000028.1:0-4912 GCA_048175045.1 Collinsella sp. | reverse complement strand
CGAGCATCTTCTTGCTTCGTTGAAGTAAACATAACTACCAAGTGTGCCTTCTGAGGTGCCGCAGATTGACGTGAAAGAGGAGCGAAGCGTACTTCGGTACGCGAGCGACGGTTTGAACGTCAAGGTGCGGCGTCTCAGAAGGCTGTTTTGAGAAAGGTTGAGTCGAACATGACCGTTGATCCTTTGATCCAGTCCCTGAAGGGCAAGCTCGTCGTGAGCGTTCAGGCGTATATGGGCGAGCCGCTTCGTACGCCCGAGACCATGGCGCAAATGTCTCGCGCTTGCGAGCTCGGCGGCGCCGCCGCCATTCGCTGCCAGGGCCTTGCCGACATTGCCGCCATTAAGGGTCGCTGTGAGGTTCCCGTCATCGGCCTGTGGAAGGATGGGCACGAGGGCGTTTACATCACGCCGACGCTGCGTCACGCTCGCGCCTGCGTTGCTGCCGGTGCCGATATCGTGGCGATCGACGCCACCGATCGTCCGCGCCCCGATGGCAAGACGGTCGAGGATACCTTCCGCCCGCTGCACGAGGAGGGTGTGCTCCTGATGGCGGATTGTGCCACCATCGAGGATATTCGCCGTGCTGTTGATATGGGCTTTGACCTGGTATCCACCACGCTTTCTCACGGCGTCGCCGCCATCGACTGCACCATGGCCGATGGCCCCGACCTGCCGCTCCTGCGTCAGGCGACTGAGGAATTCCCCGGCCTTCCTATCATTTGCGAGGGTCGCGTGCATACGCCCGAGGAGGCTCGCGCCGCGATCGATGCTGGCGCCTGGGCCGTTGTCGTCGGCACCGCCATCACGCACCCCACGAGTATTACGAGTTGGTTCAAGGCTGCACTTGAGGCGTAAGACAGGCCTCGTATCCGCTCGGGGCGGTATACTCAATATAGGCAATTGACCGCGCGGGATCCGGGTTGCTGGGTCCCGCGCTTGTTTTCGGGAGGCAGCACATGCAAAAGGGAGATGCCATGGATGCGGCGGAGCGCTCGGAGCGCATCCCCGATATCGTCATCATCACCGGAATGTCCGGATCGGGCCGCACACAGGCCATGCACGTGTTCGAGGACATGGGCTATTTTTGCATCGATAACCTGCCTCCGCGTCTCATCGCCCAGCTTGCCGAGCTCGTCGGCATCAATACGGGCGTGGGCAGGCATCTCGCCGTCACCTGTGACCTGCGCAGCCAGGGCTTGTTCGATGAGCTGCTCGATGCCGTTGCCGCACTCGAGGAGCGCGAGATGAGCTGTGACATCGTGTTTCTCGAGGCCTCTGACGAGGTGCTGATCCGTCGTTATAGCGAAAACCGCCGCCGCCATCCCATTGCCAAGCCGGGGGAGACTACGGCCGATGCGATTCAGCGCGAGCGCCTGCAGCTGCAGGGTGTGCGCGACCGAGCCGATATGATCATCGACACGAGCCGCCTGCGTACCTCTGCCATGCGCAACAAATTGCGCATGGCGTTCTCCGAGTTGTCCGACCAGCAGCTCATGGACGTTCACGTGTTCTCGTTTGGCTTTAAGCACGGTATGCCCGTTGAGGCGGACATTATGATCGACGTTCGCTTCCTGCCCAATCCGTTCTACGATCCCGAGATGCGCACCATGACCGGTCTCGATAAGAAGGTCTCCGACTTTGTTCTGGACCATCCCAAGACCCAGGAGTTCTGGAAAGCTTGGACGCAGCTGCTCGATACGGTGATGCCGGGCTATATCGCGGAGGGCAAGCCACAGCTTTCTATTGCCATCGGCTGCACGGGCGGTCAACACCGCAGCGTTGCCATCGCCGAGGCCACGGCACGTTATTTGGAAGGCGCTCAATATCACGTGAGCATTTCCCACCGCGACCTGTCGCGCGCCAACACGAAAGCATAGGCCTGCATGTCGTTTACCGCCGAGGTGCGTGACGAACTCGCGCGCTGCGAACCCGAATGTGAATACTGCGATTTGTCGACGCTTGCCGCCCTGACGCGTGTGAGCGGTACACTTTCGCTGGCCGGCTCCGGGCGGTATCGTTTGACGGTCGCGACCGAGACGGGCGCCGTCGCGCGCACGATGATCACACTGACGCATCGCATCCTTAAGCTCAAAACGGAATTCACCGTTCGTAAATCTGTATTGCATAAGGTTCGAAACTACCTCATCACCTTGCCTGATCAGCCAGACCTGGATAAGGCTCTGGTGCTGCTGGGCATCCTCGACCGCAGGGGAGGACTTGTCGCCGGCGTGCCCCGACATATCGTTGCCCGTCCCTGCTGCAGGCTTGCCTATATCCGCGGCGCGCTCATCGCGGGCGGCTTCGTGGCCGATCCACGCGGCGACTTTCATTTGGAGATCGCGGTGCAGGGTGAGCAGTATGCCCGGGGACTTTGCGATCTATTGGAGCAGATTGGAGTCCATGCGCGCGTTAACGCGCGGCGCGGATCCTTTGCTGTCTACATTAAGAGCGCCGAGGAGATCGAGCAGCTCCTAAAGCTGGTCGGCGCCAAGCGCAGCGTTGCCGAGATCGAGGAAGCGCGCGCGGTCAAATTGGTTAAGAACGACGTAAACCGTCGCGTGAACGCCGAGCTCGCCAACCAGACCAGAAGCGCCGGTGCCGCCCAGCATCAGCTTGCGTTGATCGATGAGCTCGAGCAGCGTGGCCTTCGCGATGCGCTTCCGGATGCCTTGGCGGTCTTTTGCGACCTGCGCGAGCGCTACCCCGATCTGTCACTGCGTGATTTGGGGGAGATGGCTGACCCTCCCTTGTCGAAGTCGGCCCTCTACCATCGTGTTTTACGGCTTGAAAAGCTCATTGAAGCAAACAGGTAGTTTGAAGTATCGACTTATATATGGATTTAACTGCTATTTTAGTCTTTAAAACGTTTTAACGTAAATTTGATTTTCAATTTCGAGCATTCTCGTGAAATTCAAGTCAAAAAAAAGGTATATTAGGCGAGTGGTTAGTTTGTGGGCCTCAACGGCGGGCGCTGTAGCTCGCGGGGGCCTTACGAAAGGAGACACAATGGCAGTAAAGGTTGCTATTAACGGCTTCGGTCGCATCGGTCGTCTGGCTTTCCGTCAGATGTTCGGTCATGAGGGCTCCGAGATCGTCGCTATCAACGACCTCACCTCTCCCGATATGCTCGCTTACCTGCTGAAGTACGACTCCACGCAGGGCAACTACGCTCGCGATCACGAGGTCGTTGCTGGCGAGGATTCCATCACCGTTGACGGCAAGGAGATCAAGATCTACAAGGAGGCCGACGCCAACAACCTGCCTTGGGGCGACCTCGACGTTGACGTCGTTCTCGAGTGCACCGGCTTCTACACCAGCAAGGCTAAGGCTCAGGCCCACATCAACGCTGGCGCCAAGAAGGTCGTCATCTCCGCTCCGGCTGGCAGCGATCTGCCCACCATCGTGTACAACGTCAACCATGAGACGCTGACCGCTGAGGACAACATCATCTCCGCTGCTTCCTGCACCACCAACTGCCTCGCCCCGATGGCCAAGGGTCTGAACGACTTCGCTCCCATCGTGTCCGGCATCATGACCACCATTCACGCCTGGACTGGCGACCAGATGCCGCTCGACGGCCCGCAGCGCAAGGGCAACAAGCGTCGTAGCCGCGCCTGCGCCGTTAACATCGTCCCCAACACCACCGGTGCTGCCAAGGCTATCGGCCTGGTTCTCCCCGAGCTCAACGGTAAGCTCATCGGTGCCGCCCAGCGCGTCCCGACGCCGACCGGCTCCATCACCAACCTCTACGCTGTCGTTGACAAGAAGGTCACCGTCGACGAGGTCAACGCCGCTATGAAGGCCTACGCTGCCACCATCTCCGAGACCTTCGGTTACAACGAGGACGACATCGTCTCCACCGACATCATCGGCGAGACCCACGGCTCCATCTTCGACGCCACTCAGACCATGTGCTCTGACCTCGGCAACGGCCAGACCCTCGTTCAGGTCACCTCTTGGTACGACAACGAGAACTCCTACACCTCTCAGATGGTCCGCACCATCAAGTACTTCGAGAAGTTCGTTGCTTAATTTAGCTTTTAGCGAATAGCTCGTTGAGCGTCTAAAGAAGGGCGCGGCCTCATAGGGCTTACACCCTAGGGTCGCGCCCTTTTTATAGGAAATCGTCTGCCGTAATGGGAGGCAGACACGTACGAAAGGTAGAAGCAAACATGGCCTTTACCAAGAAGACCGTCCGCGACATCGATGTCGACGGCAAGCGCGTTCTCGTCCGCGTTGACTTCAACGTGCCTATCAAGGATGGCGTCGTTGGCGACACCACCCGCATCAAGGCTGCCCTGCCCACCATCAACTACCTCGTTGAGCACAACGCTCGCGTCATCCTCATGAGCCACCTCGGCCGTCCCGATGGCACCGGCTTCCAGCCCGAGCTGTCCCTCGAGCCCGTCGCCAAGAAGCTCGCTGAGCTCTCTGGTCTCGACGTTGCCTTTGTCGCCGACACCTACGGCGAGAAGGCTGCTGAGGCTGTCGCTGCTGTCGAGCCGGGCAAGGTCCTCGTTCTCGAGAACGTCCGTTTCGACAAGCGTGAGAAGAAGAACGACCCCGAGATCGCCAAGAAGCTCGCTTCCTATGGTGACGTCTTCGTTCTCGATGCCTTCGGCACCGCTCACCGCGCCCAGGGTTCCGTCGTGGGCCCCGCCGCTTACCTGCCCGCAGTCGCCGGCTTCCTTCTCGAGAAGGAGGTCGACACGCTGACCGGTATCTTCGCCGAGCCCGAGCGTCCCTTCGTCGCTATCGTCGGCGGTTCCAAGGTTTCCTCCAAGATCGGTGTTCTCGATCACCTCATCGACTCTGCTGACACCCTGATCATCGGTGGCGGCATGGCCTACACCTTCTTCCTGGCTCAGGGCCTGTCCGTCGGTCAGTACCTCAAGGAAGAGGACTGGGTCGA
>DBEXKF010000027.1:0-6482 GCA_048175045.1 Collinsella sp. | reverse complement strand
CCAAAGCGTCAGCAGCGTAGCGAATGAGCTCGACGACCTTGCCCTGCTTGGCGTACTCGGCCAGATAGACGGCTGCCAGCACAGCGATCGGCGTGCAGATAAGCATGGCGAGCGCCGTCACGTAGACGGTCGAGACGATCGTGGGCCAAATTCCGCCCTCGGCGTTGACGCCCTGGGGCCAACCGAAGATAAAGTCGAGCGAGATGTGTGGCAGGCCGTTGATGACCACGTAGGCGATGATAGCGACCAGCACCAGCGTGGTGATGTAGGCAGCGGCACGAAACACGCCAAGCATGATCTTGTTGGACAGGTCCTTGTTGATGCGGCCCTTCTTGCCGTGGGAAAGGGCACGCTTGATGCGCTCGCGCGACGAGGTCGTATCGACCGTCGTGTCAACGGAATCGGACATAGCCTACCCCCTCTTCTTCTTGGAAATCAGACGGACGATGCCCACCAGCGTGGCGGAGATGATAAACAGGACCACGCCCATGCCGAACAGCGCCGAGCGATGCAGACCCGAGGAATAGCTCATGTCGAGCGCGATCTGGCTCGTGAGCGTCGAGATAGGGCTCGCAATGCTGTCGGGAATAACCGGGGCGTTACCCACGACCATGAGCACGGCCATGGTCTCTCCGATGGCACGGCCCATACCCAGCACGATGGCATCCACGATACCCAGCTTAGCGGCAGGTAGCACGACCTTATAGATGGTCTGCCACTTAGTAGCACCCATGGCATACGATGCCTCGCGAATGCCCATGGGAATGGAATTGAGGGCATCGATGGTGAGCGTGGTGATGGTAGGGACGATCATGATGGCGAGCACAAACCACGCCGTCAGCGCACCAAAACCAAGGCCGCCGGTCAGTTGTGCGATAAACGGGCGGATGATGATCATGCCGAAAAAGCCGTAGATGATAGAAGGGATGCCGGCCAGCAGGTCGACGGCAGGGCTGATGAGCTTGCGCACGCGCTTGCCGGCGATCTCGACCAGGTACACGGCCGTGCCCACACCTAGCGGCACGCCCATGGCGAGCGCACCGACGGTCACCAGACCTGAGCCGGCAAGCAGCGACATGATGCCGTAGTGGCCCTCAGAGGGCGCCCACGTAAAGCTAAAGAAGTCCGCCAGACCGATGTCGGTAAAGACGGGCAGCGCCGAGTACGTGGTAAAGACAAAAATCAGGATGACGGTAACGACCGCCAAGAACGCGCAGGCAAAGAAGATCCACTGCAGCGCCTTCTCCTTGATATAGGTACTGCGCGATACGAGCGCCAGCTCGCGCTTCTTGGGTGCCTGAGCATTCTGCTCAGTCTGGGAGTTTTCCTGTGCTTCCATGCTACTCACTCCCCTTCTCGTCGTTGGTGACGGGAATAAAGCCCGCCTCGCGAATCTGCTTGTCCATCTTTTCGGACGTCACGTAGTCGATGTAATCCTGCGCCTGCTGCGAAGGCGCACCCTTCACAAAGAAGTAAAGGTCGCGCGAGATGGGATAGCCGCCACTCGCGACCGTCTTCTCGGACGCCTCAACATGATTGACCGAGACAGCCTTGACCGAGGTCTTGGCGTTGAGGCTATCGACGAAGCCCAGCGAAATGTAGCCGATGGCCCCACGCGAACGAGATACCACGTCGCGCACTTGGCCCGTACCCGAAAGAACAGCCGAGCGGCGATCGAACGGCGTGCCATCCATCACGATGGTACGGAAGGCCTCGCGCGTACCGGACGCCTCGTCTCGGTTGATGACCTGAATCCTCAGGTCCTCGCCACCGACCTCTTTCCAATTGGTAATCTTGCCGGCGTAGATATCGCGGAGCTGCTCGGTCGAGAGGTTATCGACGGGGTTGTCGTCGTTCACGATGACCGCAATACCGTCGTGGGCAATGACGATGGGAGTCAGGCCCAGATCCTGTTCGTCGGCATTGAGTCCACGGGAGGAGCTGGCGATATCGGCCGTGCCGGCGCTGACGGCCTCGATCCCAGCGGAAGAACCCAAACCGGAAACGAGCACGTCGATGCCGGTCTCCTCCTTAAAGCCCTCGGCCGCAATCTCGGCGATAGGAAGGCAGGTCGTGGAGCCGGCCACGGTAATGGAAGAGGTAGAAGATCCCGAAGAACAGGCGCACAGCGTAAGCGTAAGCACAGCGGCGCTCAGGACCGATACGATCTTTCTCATAGCATCACGCCGATCGCAGCATGGCGCCCACAGGTGCCGTCCTCGTTACGGTAGGAATAAAAGCGGTCGTTCTGACGCACGGTCGAAAGCTGGGTATCCACGATATTATCCGTGTCGACACCGACATCTACCAGCGCCTCGCGAATGGCAGCGGAAAGATCAAGCATGCGAGAGGTATTCGCATCGATGCAAGAGAACTCGGCGGCAAAGCGATCCATGAGTTCCTGGGATACCTCATATTCGTCACCCAAGATATGGGGGCCGATATAGGCGGAAACGTCGCTCGCATCGCAACCGGCAGTATCGCAAAGCGCCTGGCACGCCTTGGCGGAAATACGTGCAATCGTGCCCTTCCAACCGGAGTGCACCACGGCAAATCCGCCGGGGGCCACCAGCACCACGGGAACGCAGTCGGCAAAGCAGAGCAGCACGGGCACGTTATGCGCCGTGCAGACGATGGCATCACAGCCCTCGGCAATCTGCTCGCGAACGTCCTCAAGGTCATCGGCGCCGTTCGAGGTCACCGCAACGATATGATCACCATGGACCTGATTGGGAACGAGCAGGTTGTGCTCGCACTCGGCGGCACCCATAGCCTCGAGCGCACGACGACGATTTTCTTGAACAGCAAAGGGGTCATCGCCAACATGCGAGCCCAAGTTGAGTGAGGAGTACGCATCTTCGGAAACGCCACCGGCGCGCTCGGTGAAGGCAAAGCGAACATCGGATGTCGCGCCCTCCACCAACGTAACTCCATCATGGTCGACACGCGAAACTTTGTCCGCACGTGCTGCCATACTAAAGCCTCCTAATAACACAAGTACCGCGGCATCGCCGCTACAGCCCGCGTTTATACGGCTGTCATACTTCTCTAAAAGGATACCTGCTGCGCTGGAGGCAATCGTAAAGGGAACGTAAAGAGATTGGAGGTTCTAGTTTACAAAGTCGAAATAAAAAGGGCGCGTCCATACGGACACGCCCCTGTGCACAACAATGCAAAGAACGACTTAGAAGCTACCGCGCTTCAGGAAGTCGGGAAGCTCGAACTGATCGTTGCCGAAGTTAGGAAGCTCGGTGCCACCGACGTTGCGGGTCGGAGCGGCCTGAGCCGGGCTCGTGGCAGGAGCGGTGCGCTGCGGCTCAGCGGAGGCAGCGGCCTTGCTCTGAGACTGCTGAGCAGCAAAGAGCTCGTCCTGACGGTTGACGTTGGAGTCGGAGAAGCCCGTAGCGATGACGGTGATACGCACCTGATCGCCCAGGGACTCGTCGACAACGGTACCGAAGATGATGTTGGCCTCGGGGTCGACGGCGTTGGCGACAACGTCGGCGGCGTCGCTGATCTCCTGGATGCCCAGGTCCTTGGAACCGGCGATGGAGAGCAGCACGCGCGTGGCACCATCGATGGAGCTCTCGAGCAGCGGGCTGGAGATGGCCTGCTGGGCAGCGTCGACGGCACGGGTGTCCCCAGAAGAGGTACCGATACCCATCATGGCGGTACCGGCCTGCTTCATGATGGTCTTAACATCGGCGAAGTCCAGGTTGATGATACCGGGGACGGTGATGAGGTCGGTGATGCCCTGGGTGCCCTGGGAAAGGACGCCATCGGCAATCGCGAAGGCCTCGAGCATGGTGGTCTTCTTCTCGGCGATGTCGAGCAGCTTATCGTTAGGGATGACGATCATGGTGTCGACGCAATCGGAGAGGGTCTTAATGCCCTCCTCGGCGCTCTTCTTGCGCTTGCGGCCCTCGAAGGTGAAGGGCTTGGTCACGACGGCGACGGTCAGCGCACCGACCTCGTTCATCGCGATATCGGCAACGATGGGAGCAGCGCCGGTACCGGTGCCACCGCCCTCGCCGCAGGTGATGAACACCATGTCGGCGCCAGCGAGCGCCTCGGCAATGTCGTCGCGGGACTCATCGGCAGCCTTGCGGCCAACCTCGGGGTTGGCGCCGGCGCCCAGGCCGCGGGTAAGGTCGGTGCCGATGTGCACCTTGATATCGGCATCAGAGATCGCGAGTGCCTGAGCATCGGTGTTGATGGCAACAAACTCGACGCCGCGGATGCCCTCTTCGATCATTCGATTGACCGCGTTGGTACCGCCGCCGCCGACGCCGACCACCTTAATGACGGCAAGGTAGTTGTTGATCTCTGTCTCGTGCATGTCGGTCCTCCGAACAAAGATTATAGCCATAGCATGGGTCGACCCCTGCGCACATTAACCTTCAGGTTGAAAGTAAATGCAAAGGTAAACCGTATTATGTTTGCACATTATGAACGTATCAGTCAAATAATTGACCGTGAAAACCAAACAAACCAGATAAACGGCGTGGTATGGCCCCTCAACAAAGCATCAACCAGCGCTACGAGGTCGGAGCGTTCCTAAATGTATAGTTACCCGGAGAGCGCACATTGATATACGTTACGCCCTCTACCTGCGAAAGCAGCTTGGTGACTACGCGCTCCTTCTTGACGATATCGTCCGAATCGCCCAGCGACACCTCAATGCCGTTATTGAGGTTTGCCGAGATGGCTTCGACCGAAGGCGTGGAAATATCCTTGACTTGTCCCAAGAACTCGCTCGAAAAACCACGCACATAATCCAAGCCAGCCTTAACGGCCTTGGAGCTCACTGCCTGGCCGGAAACCGGAGCGACATCCGCCGAGACATCAGTCAACAGCACCGCGCCATAGTGCTTAGCGAGCGCCAGCGCGGCATCGATTCCGGTCAAGGTATTTGAGCCCTGCCCTGTCGTGATGACGTTGCCTTGGTCGTCCACTTCGACCGACGTCGACAGTGGGGCGATCCAGGTGTCATCATCCCCGATGGCCCAGGCAAGGTCATCGGAACTGATATAGGCAATTGCGATGACCTTGCGCTCCATCGGCGTAATGATGAGCGTATGCGGGAACTGACGCTGGACATCCACGCCCGAGACCCACGGATTCTGCTTGAGGTCCTCGGTAATCTGGTCGGGATCGACGTTAAAAAGCGACGTTCCCTCGGGCAAATCGATCAGCTGGATAGCATCGTGCTTCGTCACATGCTCGCTGCCTTGAATCTGAATATCAGTGGCGGTAAACAATCCAGAGTTGATCACCACGATGGCAACGACGACGAGCACGGCCAAGGCGGCCAGAACGCCGCCCACGATTTTGCCTTTGCCTGCAACGACAGAAGCGGCGTCTGATGTTTTATTTACCATCGCCCCAAGTGAAGACAACGGGTTGACGCTTTTTTTACCCGAAGGCTTCTTGGCGGTAGCCGGCACCGATGTCAGCGAGCGCGGTTTCGATGCGCCCAGCGTGCGACCTGGACGCGGCGCTTTAGTTCCCGTCGAGGGCTTAGGAGTTGCCATGGGACGGGCAGGTTTGGCGCCCATAACAGGCTTTGACGTCACCGAGGGACGCGAGGACTTTTTTGCGGCCGGACGATTACCGAGCTGCGAGCCGACAACCGGACGACTGGTCTGTCGAGCATGCCCGACAGACTTAGAGTGCGCGACGGTATTGCGTTGAGGTTTGGCAGGCGCGCCGGAACGCCCTCCGGCGCGGCGGAAGGTGGGTTTCGATGCTCTAGAAGCCGAGGAATTTAACTTCCGGTCTGAGCTCGATGCCATACGCCTCCCTCACCTTTCCGTGCACATGTCTGATAACCGCGGCAACGTCATCGGCCGAGGCAGTTCCGTTATTAACGATAAAATTAGCGTGAACGGGCGAAACTTCCGCGCCGCCAATCGAAAAACCCTTTAATCCACAATCCTCGATAAGCTTGCCCACACTCGCATCGGGCGGGTTACGAAAGACCGACCCGCAGGATGCGCGACCCATGGGCTGCGTACGCTTGCGCCTCGTCAGGTACCGTTCCATGCGCTCGCGAATGTCGGCCTTGGGCGCCGGTTTAAGCTTGAGCACGCACTCGAGGATGATCTCATTGCGGGGAAGGCTACATTCGCGGTAGCCCCAAGTGATCTCGGACCCCGCATAATGCTTGATACCGGATGCCGGGTCAAACGTTACGACATCCTCAACCAGCGAGCCAATCCACTCGGTCCGTGTGCCGGCATTCATAGATATCGCACCGCCAACCGAGCCAGGGATGCCAACGGCAAACTCAAGGCCCGAGAGGCTACGCGACAGGGCATCGTTGACCAGGCGCGCAAACATCACGCCCGCACCGACCGTCAGTGTACAACCGTCATCGGCAACAACCGTGCGCTGAAACTCACGTCCGAGCGAAATGACGGCGCCGCGATAACCGCCATCGGCAACCAGCAGATTGGAGCCCTTGCCGATGATGACCCACG
>DBEXKF010000026.1:0-5747 GCA_048175045.1 Collinsella sp. | reverse complement strand
CAGCCACACTCGGGCACTTGGAACGGGGGAAACGGCGGTCGACGAAACTGGAGAGGAGGTATTACGAGCTCCTGTGCGAATTGGAGAGAGCGCTCCCGCAAACTGCCTCTTGACAACTTATAGGAGCGTCGGTTTTGTTTTCACGGTTTTCGGTATGGCCGAGGCTATCCATGTTAACGTAGTAGATGGGCCACTTTTGTGGTAAGGGGGCCGATCTGCGGGCCAGGGTAGCTAAAAGAGCCTCGTCCCAAAAAGACTGATTGGGAGCTGGGGCGTGTCGATGCGATAGTATTGCATGGTGATATTCGACAAACCGCGGGCTTCATCCGAGGGCTTTATGGAACAACACCAGCATTATCAGAGCTTGCAAGATCAGGCATACAACGCATTACGCTCCAAGATTATCTATGCCGAGCTCAAGCCCGGCACGCGCCTTTCGGCGATTGGTCTGGAAAAGGAGACGGGAATCGGGCGCACGCCCATTCGCGAGTCCTTTGTGCGCCTGCGTGAGCAGGAACTGGTGGAAACGCGTCCCAAAAGCGGCACCTATGTCTCAAAAATCAGCATGGAGCGCGCCGAGAACGCCTGTTTCTTGCGTGAGAAACTCGAGAGAAGCGTGCTCATTAAATGCTGCTCGGCCGCCACGCCCGAGCAAAAGCATCGGCTCGAGCAGATTCTTGCCGAGTCCGAGTCGCTCGGCCATAGCGAGACGCGTCGCTTTTTTGACCTGGACAACCTGTTCCATGAGACGTGTTTTGAGATTGCCGGTCGTCACATGTTGTGGGATTGGATGAAGAGCGTCAACACGCATTTTGAGCGATACAACTGGTTGCGTATGGTGTCGCAGGATCTGGATTGGGAGCCGATTCGTCGGCAGCATCGCCGGATTCTCGAGGCCATTAAGAGGGGCGATACCGACACGGCGAGCTATCTGGCCGAGACGCACTTGCATCTGATGCCCGAGGAACAGGGACCGGTTATCGCCTTGCATCCCGACTATTTCGAGCTGTCCAAAGACTCGTCTATCTAGCCCATCACCGCATCTGCTCGAGACGCAAAAACGATGCTACTCGCCTACAGCGTATTGCAACCGAAATTTTTAAAAAATGCCTAAAATGGCTCAGACCGCCGACAATTGGGAAACGGGGTGCGTTATGACGCAGATGAGAATCAAGGACATTGCCGCCGAGGCGGGCGTGAGCCCGGCCACGGTCTCGCGCTATCTCAACAACCGCCCTGGGCAGATGACCGAGGAAACCCGTGCTCGCATCGCGGCGGTTATCGAGCGCACCGGCTATCGCCCACGTGCCGCCGCGCGCAATCTGCGCAGCTCACGTACCAACTTCATCGGCGTGATCTTGGCCGACATCGCCAATCCGTTCTCTAGCGCCATGCTCGAAGGACTTTCCGCCAGCGCCGCCGCGCGCGGCTGCTCGCTCATGACGGCCATTAGCGGCAACGACCCCACAAAGGAAGCAGAGTCGCTCACCAGACTTATCGATGCCGGTGTGGACGGCCTGGTCGTCAACACCTGCGGAGGTAATGACGAGGCGATTGCCGCGGCAGCGGGACGCCTGCCCGTCGTGCTGCTCGACCGCGATGTTGCCGACGGCGGTGTCGATCTGGTGACATCTAACAACCGTGAGCTGGTCGCCGGCTTGGTAGACGCCTTGGCCGCTGCGGGCAGCGAGCGCCTGTGCCTGCTCACCGAGGCAAGCGACGATAGCCCCGTGCGTCGAGAGCGCGCCGAGGCCTTTGCCGACGAGCTGTCGCGACGCGGCCTTGCCGGCGAGGTTGTCACCTTGGCTGATGGCGGTGCCACGGGCGTTGGTCGCTTGGACGAGACCATGCGTGACTATGCCGGCAAAAAGCTCGGCCTCATTGCCGTCAACGGCCTTGTCTTCCTGCGTCTGACCGAGGCCCTGGCACAGTTGGGACCCTCGTTGCCGGCGGGGCTCAGGATCGCGACGTTTGACGACTACCCCTGGAACCATGTGCTCTTTGGTGGCGTGACCACGGCCGCGCAGGACACCCTCACCATTGCCGAGCGCGTGGTCGAGCGCCTGTCCGAGCGCATCGACGTTGTCACCACCACGGTGGGCGAGGCCGCAAAGCTGGCACCCAAACGCATCGAGGTTCTCGGTCACATCGAACACCGCGCATCAACCTCGCGCTAGCCGCTTTTTCGCAACTGCCTGTTCGCGCACGTTTTTTGAGCGCTTGATACGCTTTAACCCTGCGGAAACATTTTTCTGCGATAGTATCTGCGATATAGACCAGTCGAAACCCGCCCGAAAGAAAGGGGAGCGACATGAACCAGCAGAACATCGATTACGTACTCCGCTCCGTAGAGCAGCGTGACATCCGCTTTGTGCGTCTGTGGTTTGTCGACATTCTCGGCCGCCTCAAGAACTTTGCCATTAGCCCCGAGGACCTCGAGGTCGCTTTTGAGGAGGGTATCGGCTTTGACGGCTCCGCCATCGAGGGTTTTGCCACGCCCGAGGAAGCTGACATGCTGGCGTTTCCCGATGCTTCGACCTTCCAGATTTTGCCGTGGCGCCCGAGCCACAACGGCGTCGCCCGCGTGTTCTGCGACGTGTGCACTCCCGATCGCAAGCCATTTGCCGGCGACCCGCGCGATGCCCTGCGCCGCATGTTCCACAAGGCCGAGAAGGCTGGCTATCTGCTTAACGTGGGCGCCGAGCTGGAGTACTACTACTTCCCCGACGAGCACACCCCCGAGCCGCTCGACAACGTGGGCTACTTCGATCTTTCGGTGAGCGATGCCGCTCGCGACCTGCGCCGCAACACGGTCCTCACGCTCGAGAAGATGTCCGTGCCCGTGGAGTACACCTTCCACGCCGCCGGCCGCTCGCAGCACGGCATGAGCCTGCGCCACGCCGAGGCCCTGAGCATGTCCGACGCCATCACCACGGCCAAACTCATCATTAAGCAGCAGGCCTACGAGAGCGGTTGCCACGCCTCCTTTATGCCCAAGCCGTTGGCAGGCGAGGACGGCAGTGCTATGTTCCTGTGCCAGTCGCTATTCGACCACGACGGCAACAACGTCTTTTGGGGCGAGGACGACGAGAGATACCATCTCTCCGACACCGCCAAACACTACATGGCCGGTATCCTGGCGCACGCGCGCGAGATCAGCGCCATCACCAACCCCACGGTCAACTCCTACAAGCGCATTACTACCGGCGGCGACTCCGTGCCGCAGTACGCCACGTGGGGCCTGCGCAACCGCGCGAGTATGGTCCGCATCCCGGTCTACAAGCCCGGCAAGCAGCTGTCCACGCGCATCGAGCTTCGCAGCCCCGACCCCATGGCCAACCCGTACCTGGTCAACGCCGTCACGCTGGCGGCTGGCCTGGACGGCATCGAGCGCAAGCTGGAGCTCCCGCCCGAGGCAACGGCCGAGACGCTCAAGCTCACCGACCGCCAGATGGTCGAGGCCGGCTACACGCCGCTGCCGCGCTCGCTCAAAGAGGCGCTCGACGTGTTTGAGGACTCGCAGTTTATGAAGGATGCCCTCGGCGAGCACATCCACAGTTTCTTCCTTAAAAAGAAGCGCGACGAGTGGCATAAGTTTGAGTCCACGATCACCGAGTGGGAGATCAAGCACTACCTGGCGAACTCCTAATCGCGCTGGCTTGTTCCAGTACGATTGAGCTCATTTCCTTGGAGGCCGATATGTCCGAAAAGAGTGCCCTGTTCATGGCGCGCACGACGCGCTTCCACGAGTTTGCCCGCAGCTTGACGACCACCTTGGGTGTCGAGGTGAGCCTGGCCACCCCCGATTCGCCGACTGCGGCGCACGACTTTGACCTGCTGATCCTCGATTCCGATGGCATCCGCAGCGACCGCATAGATCAGATTGCCAAATGGCTTGACGATCGCGGCGGCGTCCCCATGTTGGTGATCGTCGACGACGAGGCGCTCGGCACCCTGCGCCTGCCCAATCACGCGCATGCCGACTTTGTATGCCCCACGGCGACGCCCAACGAGCTTAAGGCTCGCGCACAGCGCCTGATGGGCGAGGAGGAGACCGTCGCCGCCGACGATGTGCTCAACATCGATAACCTCGAGATTAACCTGGCCACCTACCAGGTGACACTCGATAACGAGCCCATCGACCTGACGCTGATGGAGTACTCGCTGCTGAGCTTTTTGGCGACGCATCCCAACCGTGCCTACAGCCGCGAGGTACTGCTGCACCGCGTGTGGGGCTTCGAGTACTGCGGCGGCACGCGCACCGTCGACGTGCATATTCGACGCATCCGCTCCAAGGTGGGCCCGCAGATCGCGGCACACATCACCACCGTCCGCGGCGTGGGCTATCTGTTTAAGGACTAGCAAGTAAATAGAGGGCAATGTGAGGGTACCGGAGATTTCTCCAGTACCCTTTTCTCGTTTAGGGCGAAAAGAAGACCTTTCACCGATTAAAAGTGTGTCAGTAAAAACAATATCAAACGTATAACACTATCTAGCGAATATCATTTAGTTACCGTATCTCCCTACTACACGGATGGAGGAAGAAATGCGTTATTCGAGAAAGGTGATTGTCGGATTCATAGTGTTGCTTGCCGCCCTGATGTCTCCAAGGTTGGTTTTTGGAGACGACGACTTGGTCCGTGTCACACCGCAAATAGCTGTGGAGCAAGCGCAGGCTTTCTTTGATGATGTATCGGATGAGCCGGTGACCGCTTGTGACCCAGTAAAAATGGTGAATTCCGATGGGGAATCAATCGGGTATATCGTTCGTGCGAAGCGGGATGACGTTAACTATGGCTACGTCGTATTTGATTCAGAGCGATCTTGGTGGATCAGCGAATACTGCTTGGCTCCGAACGCTCTTTTACCTATCGAGAGTGCAAGCGAAGAAATTGCACTCCTCGCATCCTCGGATAACGTCGTTGCGTTAAAGATTGACGAGCTAACTGTTGGCGTTGCCGACTTAGATAAAAACATTGTTTTAGACGCAAGTGGAAAAAAAGTACCAAATAAATTGTCCTCGGGAGGCAATCGCAGCGGATCGCCGGAACATTTCGATGACGTTTTTGTATCTGCCAAGGATTTGTATAAACAGGGATATGTTGTTGATGCGAGCAAAACGGTTTCGGGAATAATAACGCCAACGCAAACAGAAGTTATCAAAGAAACGGGGACTTATGCTTGCGCTGTTTCGGCAATGTTTGCAGTTAGCAGTCACTATGTGACTTTGAACCGCCTTAAATTGTCCGATTTATACTCGGAGCTTTGGAGGCTGTCGGGGACATGGGAAGAAGAAGGAGGAAAGAAATATGATCAAGCGACTGGTCTGTACTTTACTCAAGGCAAGACTTCTCCTGACAAACCCGCTCCGGCCTTAAAGGAGTTTTGTGCAAGACGAGGCAAGGAGCTTGAGACGTCATTCGTTTGGTATCCGTCATGGGATTCCTTTAGGGTGAATACCGACTCGGGGAATCTGAGTATTTTCTCTGGAAGGCTCCGGTCAAATGGCAGCGGGCACGCAATGGCAGTTGTGGGCTACGTGGCAATGCATAACACATACTTGAATGCCAAGAAGTACCTGCTTGTTGTTTGGAATGGATGGACAAACCAGCTACAGTTTCTTCCATATGACGTATCAATTTACACGTCTCACGATGGCACATATTGCAAGGGTTGATTGTACTCGTGAACGGCGACAAGTTCATTCGAAGGGCAATGCTCCTATTGGTGCTTTCCTTTGCTTTGCT
>DBEXKF010000025.1:0-4099 GCA_048175045.1 Collinsella sp. | reverse complement strand
GGCTTTTTGGTCGGTCGCGAGGATGTGGTCTCTGCCTTTGCCAAGCTGCGCGGCCAGATCGACTTTGGTATGTTCTTCCCGATTCAGAAGGCCGCCATCGCGTGCCTGAACGGTCCGCGCGATGAGGTCGAGGCGCAGCGTCTGAAGTACCAGGAACGCCGCGATGCCCTGTGCGACGGTCTTGAGGGCCTGGGCTGGGAGCGTCCCAACGCGCATGGCTCTATGTTTGTGTGGGCCAAGCTTCCCGGTGGTCGCACCGATTCCATGGCGTTTTGCGAGGAGCTCATGGAGAAGGCCGGCGTTGTGGTGACGCCGGGCGCGAGCTTTGGCCCTTCGGGCGAGGGGCACGTGCGCATGGCGCTGGTCCTGCCGCCCGATCAGATCGCTTTGGCTGTCGAGGCCATTCGCGAGGCGGGCCTGTATTAGAAACCTATTTCGACTCGTCAATAGCTCGAAACCGATTTCGTGCAGTTATTTTACGAATTCTGCAAACAATTTCGGTAAACGGTCGATTTTTGGCTGCGAATAGGAGCATAATCAAAGTCCCGATTGGATGTATTGGGATTACGGCAAGCCGCTCGGGTCGTTCCCGGGCGGCTTGTTTGTGGAGAGAGATGGGAGTTTCTAATGGTTAACGAGAAGAAGGTCGCTATTGTCGGCTGCGGCTTCGTCGGTTCGTCTTCGGCGTTCGCTCTGATGCAGAGCGGTCTGTTCTCCGAGATGGTCCTCATCGACGTGGACAAGAACCGCGCCGAGGGTGAGGCTCTGGATATCGCGCACGGCATGACGTTTGCCGAGCCGATGAAGATCTACGCCGGCGATTATTCCGATGTCGCCGACGCCGCCATGATCGTCGTCACCGCTGGCGCTGCCCAGAAGCCCGGTGAGACCCGCCTGGACCTGGTCAACAAGAACGTTAACATCTTTAAGTCCATTATCCCCGAGATTAAGAAGTCCGGCTTCGACGGCATTCTGCTCATCGTCTCCAACCCGGTTGATGTTCTGACCTATGCTGCCATCAAGATGTCCGGCCTGCCCGAGGGCCATGTCATCGGCTCCGGCACCGTGCTCGACACTGGCCGCCTGCAGCAGATGCTTGGTGCCCACGTCGAGGTTGACCCGCGCGATGTCCAGGCCTATGTCATGGGCGAGCACGGCGACTCCGAGTTTGTCGCTTGGTCCAGCGCTCAGGTTGCTGGCGTTCCGCTGAACACCTTCTGCGAGCTTCACGGTCATCTGGAGCACGAGGCTGCCGAGAAGCGTATCGCCGAGGACGTCAAGAACTCCGCCTACACCATCATCGAGAAGAAGCACGCCACCTACTACGGCGTCGCCATGGCCGTCAAGCGCATCTGCACCGCTGTCATGCGCGATGAGCAGACCGTTCTGCCCGTTTCCTCGCTCATGGTGGGCGAGTATGGCCTGTCCGATCTGGCTATCTCCATGCCGACGGTCGTTGGCCGCGACGGCGTCGTCTGCCGCGTCCCCGTGCCGCTGAACGATGACGAGCAGCATGAGCTCACCGCCTCCGCCAAGGCCCTCAAGGACATCATCGACAGCGTCGACTTCTCCTGCTAAATCAAGCTCGCTAGAGCGAAAAGCTACAATGAAGGCGTCCGGGTCCACACGGCCCGGGCGCCTTTTTGGTGCAAAGTAACCTGACCCCAATGCACCATAGTTGATGGGAGGGCCATGTCGGATTCGCCTAATTTTTTGACCTATGCCCAGACAGCGTTTGATCCGTTTGAGGAACGGCCGTTCTGCGCGGTGGATAGCCTGGTCTTTGCGTGGTTGTCCTATTTGCGTTTGCCGGGTGATATGGCGGAGCTGACGAACTGGCAGGGCCTAGACGTACGCGAGCTGCTGCGCGCCGAGTGCTACCAAGACATGATTGGCGACCTGTGGGATCCGGAGGGGAGTCGTGCCCTGTTGGAGGCTGTGGCAGCAAGCCCTCGCTACCGTGGCGTTCGTGTTTGCGGCTATCGTAGCGTGAGTGATGCCGAGACAACGGAGCAGTTTGCGGCCATGACGTTCCGATTTCCGGCGGGGTTTAGCTATCTTGCCTTCCGGGGGACCGACAGCACGATTGTGGGCTGGAAAGAGGACTTTAACATGGCGTTCCGGTGTCCTGTGCCGGCCCAGGAATCCGCGGCACGTTATGTGGACGAGGCGGCGGATGCGATTGGCGGGCCGCGTGTGGGCGGGGGTCATTCCAAGGGTGGAAACCTTGCGGTGTACGGTGCAGCGATGTGCTCCGATGTCGCCCGTGAACGAATCGAACGGGCGTATTCCCATGATGGCCCGGGCTTCGTCGAGGAGTTTCTGAACGGCAACGCCTTTGCCGATCTTTCCGGTCGAATCGACAAGACGCTACCTCGGTCGTCGATCTTTGGCATGATGTTCGAGACACAGGAGGACTATGCCATCGTTGAGAGCACCGAGTTCAGCCTGCTGCAGCACAATCCCTTTAGCTGGGTGGTTGATGGTCACGACTTCGTGTACTGTGAGCGCCTGTCTGCCGGTGCTCGATACGTTGATGGTTCCATTCGTGAGATGCTGCTTGCAGTGTCGCCTAGCGAACGCGAGCGTTTTGTAGATGCGTTGTTCTCCGTGTTTGAGGCCACGGGTGCTGAGCGGTTTGCGGATATCGCTGGGAATCTGCGCGAGAGCCTGCCCGTGATGCTCCAGGCTGCGCAAGGTTTTGACGAGGATACACGACGCTTTGTCTCGCAGACCATCGTTGCGATTCTTAAGTGTGCGCTGCTGCCCAAACGACCCCAGATCGACGTGCCCGCTGCCGGCAAGAGTTTGGCAGAACAGCTCGAGGCTTGGCAGTCCGAGCTCCTGCGCTAACCATTGGTGCAAGCAACCTGTCCCCGATGCACCAATCTTCGAAGCGCCTGGGGCGGGCTCGACCGCTATACTGATTCGTGCCGAAATCGATCTAGAACGGAATGCCGTATATGAAAATCAATCACGCGATTCTGCATATCCTGGACTTTGACTCTGCCGTCAACGTCATGAGCCAGCGAGAGCTCGATATCGAGAGCCGTACCGTGCGCAACTTCGTGACCACGCATCTGCGCCGCGCACGCACCTCGGCCGACAATAAACGCGCCACGTTTGCCGAGAACTCCGCATTCGGCGGCGAGCTCAAGGGCTATTTCTTTGGTGAGCGTGAGTTCGTGGACCTGTCTCAGCAGATTGCGGAGTTCATCTCTTCCGAACTTACCAAGGCCGAGAAAGCCGAGTCCACTGACGTGCTTGTGGCGGACTTTGATGACGATGAGGATGCCCGCTGGTTTGCCGTGATGCTGCTGGGCTCCAAGCAGGCTTTTATGCACGAGGTAGGTCGCGAAGAGGGCGAGGTGCGCAACGACATTGCGCGCCACTACGCCATTCTGCCGAACCCTTCGCAAAAGGTGCCGAGCTATGCAATCGTGCGTGCAAGCACCATGGAGATCGGCTATGTGGACAAGAAACGCAAGATCGCCGGCGAGGACCGTATGCTTATCCCCGATGGCCTGCTGCAGTGCGACACGGGCGTATCGGGCAAGGAGGTCATCGACACCGTGACGCGTGTGGTCGAGGAAGTCGCCGAGGAGCACGGTGCCAATACGGCCGTAGCGCTCGCCAAGGTTAAGGCTGCTGTTGCCGAGAAGGTCGAGGATGACGAGGAGCTGCCGCCTTGGGATATCGTCGACGAGGTCTTTGAGGACGAGCCGGTCATCAAGGAGAGCGTGCGCGCGGCACTGACCGAGGAGAAGGTGCCTGAGCGTGTGCCCGTGGAGCGCAAGCAGGTCGAACGCGCGGCGGTGCGCAATCATAAGATCCGTACCGACACGGGTATCGAGATCAGCTTCCCGGCCGAGATGGGTTCCAACTCCGAGTACATCGAGTTCGTCAATGAGCCTAACGGCCTCATCTCCATCGAGCTCAAAAATATCGGTAGCATCGAGAATCGATAAGTTGCGTTGCGCCTACAGCGAGAAAGCAAAGGCCGAAGCCCTTCGGGACTTCGGCCTTTTTTGTTTTCGGCTTGGTTGCTGACATTGCGCCGCAGGTTGGGCATACGTCAGCGAAAACGCCCCAGAGCGAG
>DBEXKF010000024.1:0-1609 GCA_048175045.1 Collinsella sp. | reverse complement strand
GAGAAGTTCATGATTCGCGTGTTAATCGTCGAAGACCAGGCTATCTTGCGCGAGAGCCTCGCGCGCTCCGTCGGTGACCAGCCCGACATGACGGTTGTTGCCGCGATCGCCGACGCCTCGGATGCCTTGGACGTTGTGCTTAAGGAGCGCCCGGACATGATACTGATGGACGTGTGCACCGAGCACGATTCCAACGGCATCGTGGCGGCGGCGCGCATCAAAGAACAACTGCCCGAGTGCCGCGTCATTATCATGACGGGTATGCCCGAAATCACCTTTGTGGACCAGGCACGCGAGGCGGGCGTCGACAGCTTTGTGTACAAGAACGTCGGTATCGACGAGCTTTTCGCCGTGATGCGCTCCACGCTGGCGGGTTACTGCACGTTTCCCAAGCCGCCCGAGAGCATCTTCTCGGGCACGGCGGCCCTCGACGATGTCGAGCTGTCGATCTTGCGCCTTGCCTGCGAGGGTAAAAGCCGCCGCGAGATCGCGGCCGAGCTGTTTATGAGCGAGGGCACCATCAAACGCCGCATCTCGGAGATTCTCAATAAGACCGGCTACGACAACATCATGCGCTTGGCCGTGCGCGCAGTAACGGAGGGCAGCATCGTTCCCAACATGGAGCGCTAGCGCTCGTTACGCATCGGCATAAAGCGGTGGGGCCGCAGGATCAACTCCTGCGGCCCCGTCTGGCATGTGCGCGGATGTGTCCGCCAATCCGCGGCTGTCGGTGTCTGCCGCTACGCGATGGTTGCGCTGTAGGAGGCAACGTCCTCGTAGGAATCGGTCAGATAGGCGTCGATGCCGATGGTCGTGTTGACCAGGTCGTCAAGGCTGTCAAGCTCGCCGTTCGAGAACGTGAATTCCTCGGTGGCGTTGGTGCCGGGCATCAGGTGAGCCGAGAACCAGGGGTCCTTCATGGTGCCGTTGACATTGGTCTTGCCGGAGGGGGCGTAGAAGGTCAGGTCCTTGTCGCTCTTGTTGGTGATGTTGACGACAAAGCCGATGTCGCCCCAGTCGTCCTTGAACTTCTCGGTGATGGTGATGGTGCACAGATCGTCATCGGCGACGGTGGCGGCGGGGGAGATTTCGACGCTCTGGACATCGTCGTCTTCGACGGCCTCATCGATCTCTTCTTCCTTCTCGGCCGCCTCGCGATCCTTCTTCACCGTACCGGACAGGTCCTTGTCGGACTTGGTAAAGATAAGCTTGTCGCCTTCCACCTCGAGGACGAGCTTGTCGTCCTTGAGCTTCAGGTCGTGCGACTCATCTTCGGCGGTAATCGTTACGGTGGTGGCGTCCTTGGCCTCCCATTTCAGGTCGGCGACCTCAAGGAACATGTCGAGGACGCCCGTACCGTCTTCGTCGAGGATCAGGATACAGTTGAGGCCCCACTCCTTGAGCATATCCATGTACTCATCGGTGAGCTCTTCGCCGTCCAAGGTTCCACCCGAGTACTGCCAGCTGCCGACGAAGTTGGCCTTGGGGTCTTTGCCGCCGCCGCTGCAGCCCGTCAGGGCAAAGGCGAGCGCCAGGACGCATGTCAGAAATGCGAGTACGGACTTTTTGAACGTTGTCTTCATGGTGTCCTCCTTTATCGAACGAAACC
>DBEXKF010000023.1:0-5557 GCA_048175045.1 Collinsella sp. | reverse complement strand
ACGACCCCGAGTTTACGCGCGGTCTGCCCGCCTCCATTACGGGGCAGACGGGTATGGATGCCCTGACGCATGCCGTCGAGGCCTTTATCGGGCGAAGCACTACGCCCTATACGCGCAAGATGGCGCGACAGGCGGTGCAGCTCATCCACGACAATTTACTCGAGGCCTATGAGCATGGCGACGACATGCGTGCGCGCCGCAATATGCTTTCGGCGGCGTATAAGGCGGGTGTTGCCTTTACGCGCTCCTATGTTGGATACGTTCATGCCATCGCACACAGCCTGGGCGGGCGTTACGGGATTCCGCACGGCTTGGCCAACGCCATCATCCTGCCGCACATACTTCGCGCTTATGGTGACGCCGCCGCCCCCAAGCTTGCCGATCTTGCTCGCATGGCGGGCATTGCGCCGGCTACCGCGCAGGACAGTCTTGCGGCCGAGGCCTTTATCGATTGGGTCGACCGCATGAACGAGGCCCTGGGAATCCCCAAATATGTCCTGGGCATTCGCCGCTCCGACATTCCCGAGATGGCGGCGCATGCCGATGCCGAGGCCAATCCCTTGTACCCCGTTCCTCTTTTAATGGACCGCCTGGAGCTCGAGCATATGTACGAAGTTGTTGCAGGTGGTATGTTTGAGGACGAGAACTAGGAGGTTGCCATGAACACCGAGGAAATTGCGCGCATCGTCGGCGATCAGCGCACCTACTTTAAGACGCACGCTACGTTTGATGTCGATGCTCGACGTCGCGCTCTCGTGAGTTTACGCGATACGGTACGGGCGCACGAGGCCGATATTGCGCATGCGCTCAAGACCGATTTGGGAAAGTCGCATGACGAGGCATATATGTGCGAGATCGGCACGTCGCTTTCCGAGATTCGTCATCAGATTGCGCATGTGGCTCGATGGAGTCGTCCGCGCCTGCGTCCGTGTGACCTCGCTAACGCCGTGAGCGTGTGCAAGACGCAAGCCGTGCCCTATGGCGTCACGCTCATCATGGCGCCCTGGAACTATCCGTTTTTGCTGACGCTCGAGCCGCTCGCTGGCGCCCTTGCCGCAGGCAATACCGTCGTCATCAAGCCGAGCGCCTATGCGCCGGCTTCGAGCGCGGTGCTCAGGCAGATTTGCGAGGAAGCATTTGATCCGCGCCTGGTGACGGTCGTCGAAGGCGGGCGTGCCGAGAACGAAGCGTTGCTCGACGAGTGCTGGGACAAGATTTTCTTTACCGGTAGCGTTCCGGTCGGCAAGCTCGTCATGGAGCGCGCGAGCAAAAACCTCACGCCTGTGACGCTTGAGCTGGGCGGAAAGAGTCCCTGCATCGTGGATGCGACGGCAAACTTGAAGGTCGCGGCACGCCGCATCGCCTTTGGTAAATGGCTCAACGTGGGCCAGACCTGTGTAGCGCCCGACTATCTGCTGGTCGATATGCGCGTGCACGACGAGTTGCTGGGCCTCATCAAGGAAGAGGTCCGTCGCATGTTTGGCGAGCACCCGCTCGATAACGAGGATTACGGGCATATCGTCAACGCCAAGCATTTCGCGCGCGTGCGCGGGCTGATCGACCCCGATAAGGTTGTGCTGGGGGGCATGGCGCGCGAGTCGTCGCTCAAGATTGAGCCGACGATTTTAGACGGTGTGGCGCCTGAGGACGCCGTAATGCAGGAGGAGATTTTCGGCCCCATCTTACCGGTACTGACGTTTGAGAGCCTAGACGAGGCCGAGACGTTTATTACGGATCGTCCGACGCCGCTGGCCCTGTATATCTTTAGTCGGGATCGCGAGGTTCAGCAGCGCTTTGTGCGCTACGTGCCTTTTGGCGGCGGCTGCGTTAACGACACCATCATGCACTTGGCTACGAGCCATATGGGCTTTGGCGGCATGGGCGCGAGCGGCATGGGGCAGTACCATGGCCGCGAAAGCTTCGATACGTTTAGCCACAAGAAGAGCATCGTGAACAAGGCAACCTGGCTGGACGTGCCATTCCGCTATGCGCCCTACGCAAGCTGGAAGCACAAGTTCGTGCGCATGTTTGTGCATTAGAAAAGGGCGCAGGTAATACGAACAAGTGTTCCTATTACCTGCATTTTGCGTTAGACTACTGTTATGGAGCACGGATGGGCCAACTCCCTTTAGAAGGGATTTGGTATGAACGTAAGCGATGTTATTTCGTTATTGGCGTTGTTGATTGCGGCTATCGAACTCGGTCTGTTTATCGGCCGAATGAAATAGCCGCCCCCGCGTAAGCGAAGACGGCCACTTCTCACGATGAAAACGTGTATCGGAGTTGGCAAGACCCGCGGCAACGGGTGCCATCCGTGTTCCTATCTTATCTGCAAGCGTTCTGTCGCGCAAGCGTTGAGGCAAACGATTGAAGGACGCAGGCAGGATGTATTTGTGTCCGCACGGGACCGTAGACTTCTCAATAAGGTTACACACCGGTTTATCCGGCCGTTAGAGGAGCTGCTATGTACGAGCCTTCGCGTGTTCTTCTGTCATTTCACATTGCAGGATTTCAGTATGCCGATGGCGCCTTGGTCTTGGGCGATCTTAAAGCGGGCGATAAGCTGACGCTGTGTGCCGAGCGCGATAATCCCCATGACCCTGAGGCGGTTGCGATTTATTACGGCAACACCAAGCTTGGCTATGTTCCGGGAAACGAGGTCGGCCCACTGTCCTTGATGATGTATTACGGCCACGAGGACGTATTTGAGGCCCGCGTGCAACAGGTTGCCCCCGAGCGCAGCCCGTGGCATCAGGTGCGCGTTGGGCTCTATGTGGTGGATGCTCGCTAATCGGTATGGGAGACTGCCATGTTTGATGACGATGACCTGTTCGATCTGACAGACGATCCGTTTGAGTGGGATACGCTACTCGATGACGATGAGCTAGAGCAGGACCGTGAGAAGCGGCAAGACAAGAAAGCGCAGGGCTACGCTTCGAAAAAGCAAGACAAACGCCGCCGAGGTTTGTTCGGCGGGCTCTTTGGCTAACCGACGCGCCAGAGCGTCTGTATACTAGGCACGTGTTAGACGCGTTGCGAAATGAGGACACAGACGATGATGTGGTTTACCGCCGACCTGCACCTGGGCGATACGAATATCTTGCACGACATGGATCGGCCGTTTGATTCGGTCGAGGAGATGAACCGCAAGGTCATCGATGCCATCAATGAGTGCGTGGCTGCGGACGACCGCCTCTATATTCTGGGTGACTTTACCTATCGTTTGCCCCTGGCGGAGGCGGTGCGCCTGCGCGAGCGTATCGAATGCCAGAACGTGACGCTCATCCGCGGTAACCATGACGGCGACTGGGAAGATTCCGACGTACCGCAGATTTGGGAAGACGTGCGCGATTACCTGGAGATTGCTCCCGGCTATGCCAAGGGCCATCGTCTGGTTATGAGCCACTACCCCATGCTCAGCTGGAACGGCAAGGCACGTGGCGCCATTATGCTGCATGGGCATATCCACAGCAGGGGTGACCGCGCCAACGCACGCAACCGCGATCGCGAGCGCCCTATCTTTCGCTACGATGTCGGTCTCGATGCCAACGAGTACAAGCCCGTAAGCCGCGATCAGATTCTTAGCTTCTTTGGGTTATAGGGCGCCAGAGCCACCACAAAGGGGACAGGCACCTTTGTGGCGGTTCTGGCGCCGTTGCCATTATGGCGGCGGCGCCTTTTTTGTCCGCGCGGCGCGGTAGAGTGTAGCCGGTTGATATTTGCGTCCATCGAGGAGCTGCTATGAACGAGATCAAGTGCCCGCATTGCGGCGAAGTTTTTAAGGTCGATGCATCCGGCTATGCGGATATCGTCAAGCAGGTGCGCGATGCCGAGTTCTCGCGCGACCTGGATGAGCGTGTGAAGGCAGTCCAGCGTGAGGGTGAGCAGGCGCTGGAGCTTGAGCGCTCGCGTTCGACGGCTGCCTTGCAACAGGCAAAGTCTCAGCGCAATGCCCAGCTTGTCGAGCAGAAGAACACTGCGGATCAGAAACTGGCGCAAGAGGTTGCCAAGCGCGATGCTGAGCTTGCCGAGCTGCGCGCTAAGCTCGAGGGCGCTGCCGCAGAGCGCGAGAGTGCAAGCCAGCGCGCGGCGGTTGAGGCACGAGCCAATGCTCAAAAAGAGAATGCCGAACTCCAGCGTGAGATTGATAGCCTGCGTGCGCAGCTTGGGCGCAAAGATGACGAAGCAAAGCTTGCCGAGTCGGCGGCGCGCAACGCTGCTCAAAACGATTTAGCTGCACGCGACGCTCAGATTGCCGAGCTGCAGGCCAGGCTTGCCGCGGCGGACAAGGCCCAGGAGATGGCGCTTGCCGCTGCCGCGGCAGAGTCGCAGCGTGAGCTCGATGCCGCTCGCAGCGAGGCCGAGCGCGCGCTTGCTGACTATCGCGCGAAGGTGCAAGAGAAGTTTTCCGCCGCAAAGGCTCAGTCCGAGCAAGAGGCCGAGGGCCTGCGTGCCCAGCTGCGCGAGCAGGAACTGATGGCAAAAATGAACCTGTCAGAGGCGGTCGCCGCGGCGGAGCGAGAGCGCGATGAGGCGCGTGCCAAACTGACGAGCGAGCTGGCGGTGCGCGATTCTCGCGAGGAACAGGTCAAGGCGGCACACGAGCTCGAGCTTGCGCAGGCCAAGCGCGCGAGCGATGACCTGATTCGCTACAAGGACGAAGAGATTGAGCGCCTTAAGGACATGAAGGTCCGCCTGTCCACCAAGATGGTGGGCGAGTCGCTCGAGCAGCACTGCGAGACCGAGTTTAACCGTCTGCGCATGACGGCGTTTCCTAACGCGTACTTCGAGAAGGATAACGATGCGTCCGAGGGCACCAAGGGCGACTTTATCTTCCGCGAGTGCGACGCAAGCGGTAACGAGGTCATTTCGATTATGTTCGAGATGAAAAACGAGAACGACGAGACCGCGACCAAGCACAAAAACGAGGACTTCTTTAAGAAACTCGATCACGATCGTCGCCAGAAAGGCTGTGAGTACGCGGTGCTCTGCACACTGCTCGAGCCCGAAAGCGAGCTCTATAACGCAGGGATAGTCGACGTGAGTTACCGCTATGAGAAGATGTACGTGATCCGCCCGCAGTTCTTCATTCCCATGATCACGCTGCTGCGCAACGCCGCCATGGGTTCGCTGCGCTATAAGCAGGAGCTGGCGGAATACAAACAGCAGAATATCGACGTCACGAACTTCGAAGCCAAGATGGAGAAGTTCAAGAATGATTTCGGCCGCAACTACGAGATCGCGAGCCGCAAGTTCCAAACGGCGATCGATGAGATCGATAAGACGATTAGCCACCTGCAGAAAACCAAGGAGGCGTTGCTGTCCTCCGAGAACAATCTGCGCCTAGCCAACAAGAAGGCGGACGATCTTACCATTCGCAAGCTCACGTGGGGCAACAAGACCATGAAGGCCGCGTTTGACGAGGCGCGCGGGGCTGCGACAGAGACAAACGATGAGCCAGCCGAGGCGGATTCGTATGAGGTCGAGGGTGCCGAGTAAGGCATAGCGTATAGCGCAAAAGCGGGGGCGCTGGCGCGATTGCCCGCGGCCCCGCGTG
>DBEXKF010000022.1:0-2614 GCA_048175045.1 Collinsella sp. | reverse complement strand
GTGTGCCTAAAATGACGTGATCGCCGGCAGCCAGGTCCATGAGGGCCTCTTCTTGGTGATCCCACAGTTCAATGCCGCGATCGCTCGTCCATTCAAAGAAGCGTTCGAAGGCTTGATCGGGCGTGAGCCACGGTTCGGGCTCGCTGCCGTCCTCGGGCTCCCACCAGGTGGGGGAGAGCGCGCCGAGCGAGCCAAACTCGGCTTCGGTTCCCGTGCCGCCCGAGAATGAGCTGGCGGCGCCGGCGCGGGAGACGGTGCTGGCGGCGGTATCTGTCGTGGTCTGTGCCATGTGGTTGCTTTCTCTCGCGATTGTCCGCCAACTATTATGGCGTAGCGGCGCATCGATGCGTTTGCAGGCAAGAAAATGCAGGAAATGGGCGTTCTGCCCGGCCGTTTGGTGCAGTTGCCAGCTAAGTGAGTAGACTTTTTGCGATGTCGCGAGCACATGGATTTTGCACTAGGGTTCTATCTGCGGTTTTAGTTTTCGTTATGCGGGTTGTGCTTGGCTATTGCAAAAAAGTCTACTCACTTAGGTTTGAGGGTTGTTTGCTGGCGCCTATTCGCGCTTATTTGCTGACGCCGCGACCATCAGAAGCCCCTAGGACTCTTGCGGCAGGCGCTTCTTGCCCTTGCGGGCACGGTTTCTGAAGTTCTCGACGGCCTCTTCCATGCCGAGAGGCACGTAGGTGAGCTCATCGAGGTTTTCGGGCAGGTAGCAGGCAAGGCTTTGCTCCTGCGCGCGGCCCGCCGCGAGCTGCTCTTCGATGGGTTCCGCGCCGGGCGTAGCGCAAATGCCATAGACGGCGGCGCCCATCTCGCGCGTGCGGCATTCATATTCGGTCTCGGGATGCTCGGGATGGTCGCGGCGGACGTCGTCACTTACCCAAAGCGTATCGTAGCCGGCTGCGGCAAACTGTCCCAGGGCGTAATCGCGCAACGGTTTGCTGTCGGTTCGCAGCGTTACGGTGGCGCCGGCTGCAAAGAGCGGGCGATAGAGCATCAGATGGTCGACATGGACGAGGCGCTTTTTGGCGTACTTGGCCTTGGGCTGCGGCGTGGGAAAGTTGATGGTGATGGCATCGAGCTCGCCTGTGTCAAACAGCTGCGGCAGCGATGCGGCGCCTCGGGGCAGGACGAGTGCGTTGGTCAGTTCCTGTTCGCAGATTTTCTGTGCGGCATAGGCGATGCAGATGGGCTCCTGGTCCATACCGATAAAGAGGGTGTTTGGCTCGTGGGCCGCGCGTTCTACAAGGTACGTTCCCTTGCCACAGCCAAGATCCAGGTGAAGGTGTTCGAAGGGCTTGCTGCCTGCGGGAGCACAGGCCTTGCGCCAATCTCCGGCATAAGCCTCGGGGTTCGTCTCGATCGCATCGGCGTAGCGCTCCAGGCGCTCCTCGAGCACAAAGTTCTTAGGCGTGCGAACGTGGACGGCTCCCATGAGGCTCCTTGGTCATAAGTATGGAACGCATAGCTGCGCGTTCCGTCAATGGGTTGAAAAAGGGTGGGCATAGTTTGCCCGAAAGATGCGGTGCGGCTCGGCGGCGAGTCGTCGGTGCCTACAGACGCTTGAGAATCACATAGCGGTTGAGCTCGCCGCTGCGACCGTCGGCATGGAAGCGCTCAAGCTCGCGCACGGGGACCTCGCCGCTTTTGTAGAACGTACGGACGCCGCGCACCAGGTCGGTGATCTGCTGATCGTCAAAGTGATGGCAATAGCGGTAGGCGTGGCGGTCGTTTTGCCAGCCCATGAGGTGGTCGCCGGCTTCAAACTGCGCGGAATCGTAACCCTCAAACGGCGGGGTGAGCTCGGCGCGGGCTTCGGCTCGAACGGCCTTACGCGCCATGCGCTCGTCGTTCATAAACTCCCAAAAGCTGATGGCGATGATGCCGCCCGGGCGCGTCTGCCGCACCAAGGCGTCGAGTACGCGTACGCGGTACTCGCACGACGGCACGTGGTGCATAAAGCCAAAGCAGACCGAGATGTCGGCGAGCGGGGCGTCGAAAAGCACGTCGGGCGTCTCGGCGGGGTTGAGCTTCATGAGGGCGTCGAGCACGTCGAGTTCCTGGAAGTGCAGGTTGGGAATGCGCAGCGCGTGGCCATGTGCATCGATGGCCAGGTCTTGACACGAGTCGACGCCATAGAACTCAAACGGGCAGCTGGCATCTGCCGAGGGGTTTGCGCCGTCGACGCCCTTGGCGGCAAGTGCGCCGCCGGCGGCAAAGTTTTCGAATCGCATATTGCCGCAGGCGAGATCGAAGACGCGGACGGGATGCTCGATCGTGGCGACGTCGAGCTGTTCGAGCGCGATGTCCATGGTGCGCACCCAGCCGGGCCATGGGGCCTGACGCGTATCGGAAAAGGAGGCGGAGTGCTCGCGATAGAACGTGTTGTTGAGCTGGATGAGCGATGAGGCGAAATCGCGGTTCACGGCGCGGAACTCCCTCCGTTGGCGGTGCGGAATTAACAGTACGACCATACTACCGTTAACGCCGCAACGGGGACAACCAAGCTACGGGTCATTGCTTTGTTTGGACACATTTCCGCAGCTCATATGCACCCGCAACCGCCGGTTGTCAAAAATCTCACTAGAATAGGTGGCATGTTTTTGGCGGT
>DBEXKF010000021.1:0-3358 GCA_048175045.1 Collinsella sp. | reverse complement strand
CCTGCAGCAAATAGGTCTCGCCGCTACCGCAATGGGGACAGGTCTTGCCGTGCTCGACTGTCGAATAGTCGCGGCCGCACGCCTCGCAATGTGTCACGGCCTCAACGGGCTCCACGATAAGCTCTGCACCCTCGGTGATGGGCTTTTTATCTGCCGCCCAGCGCCAAGCGTCGTGTAGCAAGTCGGGAACGACGCCCGAGACCTCGCCCAGCAGCAGCGTGACGCTCGAAACGCGACGCACGCCATTGGCGCGCGCCACGTTCTCGACATCGCGAATGATGTGATAGACGATCCCCAGCTCGTGCACCTTTAATTCCTTCCGCCGTTCTAACGAACGGCGGTCGGCTTGACGCTGCGCGAGTCCCAGACGGGCGATCTGCCTTTCAATCGTCGGGCCTGGGCAAAAGCCCTATGTCCTCCTCTTTCAAGGCACCTCGCCACGCCTGGGACCCGCTCGCTGTCCAACCGCCCTCTGCGCCGTTCACTTACTTGTTAGGTCTCTTACTTCTTCCCAAATTTGATCTTAATTGCACGCTTCAATGCGTACTTGCCCAGGCTTGGGAGCTTTTGCTCGTATTTGACCATCGTGGAGCACTCGGGGCGATCGCGATCAAGATGGATGGCGTCAAACGCGCACTTGGTGGTGCACAGGCCGCAGCCGATGCACTTGTTAGGGTCGACGATCGAGGCGCCGCAGCCCAGGCAGCGGGCGGTCTCGGCGCGCACCTGCTCCTCGGTAAAGGTCTCAACATACTCGCTAAACGGCGCAGCCTTCTCGCGTTCGCGGTCCACATGCGCAACCTCGCGGCTCGCGTTGTCGTAGCTCTCGAGCACAACGTCGTTGCGGTCGAGCGCGGTGTAGCGGCGCTGGTTGCGGCCGATGGTGAGCGTGGAGCCCGGCTGCACGAAGCGATGGATGGACACGGCGGCCTCGTGACCGGCGGCGATGGCATCGATGGCAAAGCTCGGACCGGTATAGACGTCGCCGCCCACAAAGATGTCTGGCTCGGCGGTCTGATAGGTCTGGGGATCGGCAAGGGCACCCTGGCCGCGGCCAAGCTCCACCTTGGAGCCAGCCAGCAGGTCGCCCCACACAATGGACTGGCCAATCGACATGACTACGCGGTCGGCATCGACACGACGCAGGTCGTTCTCGTCGTACTCGGGCGCAAAACGGCCCTCGTCGTCAAAGACACGCGTGCAGCGCTTGAAGGTGATACCGCACACACGACCGGCCTCGTCCAGGTGAATCTCCTTGGGGCCCCAGCCGCAGCTGATGTGAGCGCCGTCCTCAACGGCCTCGCGACGCTCCTCCTCGCTGGCGGGCATCTGGGCCTCGCTCTCCAAGCAGAACATCTCAACGTACTCGGAACCCAGACGGCAGGCGTTGCGCGCGACATCGATAGCCACGTTGCCACCGCCCACCACGATGGTGCGGCCGGGCAGCGCGTCAATCTTGCCACTGTTGACCTCGCGCAAAAAGTCGACGGCCACGGTCACGTCCTCGGCATCCTCACCCGGAATACCGGCAAGGCGGCCACCCTGGCAGCCGATGGCCACATAAAAGGCCTTAAAGCCCTGCGCGCGCAGCTCGTCGAGCGTCACATCGCGACCGACCTCCACGCCATAGCGGAACTCGGCGCCCATCAGGCGAATGATCTCGACCTCTGCCTCGATAACGTCCTTCTCCAGCTTAAAGCTGGGAATGCCGTAGGTGAGCATGCCGCCCGGGCGCTCGTTCTTCTCGAACACGACGGGCTTGTAGCCCTTCTCGGCCAGATAGAAGGCGCAGGACAGACCGGCCGGGCCGGCACCGATGATGGCGATCTTCTGATCGAAGCCGCCGGCACGCGTCGGCGTCACCACGGGCGGGACATAGCGGGTCGCGGCATCAAGATCGCGCTGGGCGATAAACTTCTTGACCTCGTCGATAGCCACGGCGGCGTCCACACGGCCGCGGGTGCAGGCATCCTCGCAGCGGCGGTTGCACACGCGGCCGCAGATAGCGGGCAGCGGGTTCTCGCGCTTGATGAGCGCCAGCGCCTCGTCATAGCGCCCCTGTGCCGCAAGCTTCAGATAGCCCTGAACGGCAACGTGCGCGGGGCAAGCCGTCTTGCAGGGCGCGGTGCCGGACTCGTGCGTCTCGATACGGTTATCGTTGCGGTAGTTGGGCGACCACTTGGTGTGGTCCCACTTGGTGGCATCGGGCAGCTCCTGGCGCGGATACTCGGGCACCTGTCCGCCGGCCTTTTTGCTGCAGAGCTTCTGGCCGAGCTTGGCGGCACCGGCGGGGCACACCTCAACGCAGCGACCGCAGGCCACGCACTTGTCCTTCTCGACCTTGGCGACATAGGCCGAGCGCGACAGGTTGGGCGTGTTGAACAGCTGCGAGGTGCGCAGGGCGTAGCACACGTTGACGTTGCAGTTGCAGATGGCGAAGATCTTGTTCTCGCCGTCGATGTTGGTGATCTGGTGCACAAAGCCGTTGTCCTCGGCCTGGCGCAGGATGTCGTAGACCTCGTCGCGGGTCACGTAATGGCCACGATCGGTCTCGACCACGTAGTCGGCCATATCGCCCACGGCGATGCACCAATCGGCCGGGTCGTCGGCGCAGCCCTCACCCATCACGCGACGGCTCGCGCGGCAGCTGCAGGTGCTGGCGGCATACTTACCCTCGTATTTGTCGAGCCAGTGCTCTATATGCTCAATAGGCACCGACGTGCTCGCGGCATCGATAGCCTTCTCGACCGGAATGACATGCATGCCGATGCCGGCACCACCGGGCGGCACCATCGGCGTGGCCTTGGACAGCGGTCCCTTGGACGCCTGCTCAAAGAACTTGGCATAGACCGGGTGCTCCTCGAGCTGGCTCACGCGCATGTTGAGGAACTCGGCGGAACCCGGCACCAGCATGGGCAGCACCCACTGCTTGGCGTGCTCGGGGTTTTCCCAGTTGTACTCGAGCAGACCCGTGTAGCTCATGTCGTCGAGCATCTTCTCGATATCGGCTTCGGGCATGCCGGTGAGCTTGACCATCTCGGGCAGCGTATAGGGACGGCGCATCTTCATCTTGCAGAGCACTTCGGCCTGCTCGTCGGTTGCGGCCTCGGCAAACGACCAGTACTCGTAGCCCAGCAGCTCGTCGCGGTGCAACAGACGGTTGGTGCAGTGCTCGCACAGTTTGACGATGGCCTCGCGCGGATGCTCCGGTATCGGCGGCACGAACTCAGCGCCGATATCGGGCTCGGTATAGCTAATCCCCGGTCCGTTGAGAATCATGGTTGTCCCTTCTCTTGCCACAGCCCAGCGAGACCGCGGCACCCCTCTTTTTTGCAGGCCGGGCATGCCCCCATGCCGT
>DBEXKF010000020.1:0-4788 GCA_048175045.1 Collinsella sp. | reverse complement strand
CGAGCTCGGCACCGCCGTCAACGTGCAGGCCATGGCCTTTGGCAACAAGGGCGAGACCTCGGCGACGGGCGTCGCCTTTACGCGCAACCCGGCCGACGGCACCAAAGAGTTCTACGGCGACTTTTTGGTAAACGCCCAGGGCGAGGACGTTGTCGCCGGTATCCGTAACACCGAGCCCATCGCCGACCTCAAGACTACCCCGGGCCTCGAGTCCGCAGGTGAGGAGCTCGAGCGCGTGTTCCTGACGCTCGAGGATCATTACCGCGATATGTGCGATATCGAGTTCACCATCGAGCAGGGCAAGCTCTGGATGCTCCAGACCCGCGTGGGCAAGCGCACCGCCACTGCCGCCCTGCACATCGCCATCGAAATGGTCGAGGAGGGCCTGATCACCCGCGAGGAGGCCGTGAGCCGCATCGATCCCGCGCAGCTCGACCAGCTCCTGCACCCGCAGTTCGACGCCTCCAAGAAGTACGAGGCTCTCGCCAGCGGTCTTAATGCCAGCCCCGGTGCCGCCGTGGGCGAGGTCGTGTTCTCGAGCGACGACGCCGTCGCGCGCGCCAACGAGGGCCACAAGGTTATTCTGGTTCGTTGGGAGACCAACCCCGACGACCTGAAGGGCATGGTCGCCGCCGAGGGCATCCTGACCAGCCATGGTGGCAAGACGAGCCATGCCGCCGTTATCGCCCGCGGCATGGGTGCGCCCTGCGTCTGCGGCGTTGAGCGCTTCCACATCGACGCTGCTGAGAAGGTCGTGCGTATCGAGGGCAGTGACCGCGTGCTGCGCGAGGGCGATGTCATCTCCATCGACGGCACCCAGGGTATCGTCGTCGACGGCGCCGTTGACCTGGTCTCCGCCGAGCTCACCGGCGATCTGGATACCATCCTGTCCTGGGCCGACGAGATTCGCCTGGACGAGACCTGTGGCCATGCCAACCATGTGCGCGTCAACGCCGACAATCCCGAGGATGCCGAGCTTGCGCTCGAGTTTGGCGCCGAGGCCATCGGCCTGTGCCGCACCGAGCACATGTTCCTGGGCGACCGCAAGAACATCATCCAGAGCTTTATCCTGTCTGACGATGAGGCCGTGAAGCAGCAGGCCCTGGCCGACCTGCTCAAGGTTCAGACCGAGGACTTCCTGGCGATGTTCAAGACCATGTCCGGTCGCGATGTGGTCGTCCGCCTGCTCGATCCGCCGCTTCATGAGTTCCTGGATAATCCTCGCGAGCTCGAGGTTGCCATCACCAAGAAGGAAGCCGCTGGCGCCAGCGAGGAAGAGCTTGCCGTCCTGCGCACCCGCCTGCGTCGTATCGACGGCATGGTCGAGTCCAACCCGATGCTTGGCCTGCGCGGCGTGCGCCTGTCCGTCGTCTTTAGCGATTTGCCGCTCATGCAGGTCCGTGCCGTCGCAACGGCTGCCGCCCGCCTCATTAAGGAAGGCGTCGACCCGCGCCCCGAGATCATGGTTCCGCTCGTCTCCATTACGGCCGAGCATGTCCAGACGCGCGAGGTCATCGAGCGTGTCATCGCCGAGGTATCCGCCGAGGAGGGCGTCGAGCTCAACATTCCCGTGGGCACGATGCTCGAGCTGCCGCGTGCCTGCATGGTTGCCGACGAGATCGCCCATCATGCCGACTTCTTCTGCTTTGGCACCAACGACCTCACGCAGACGACCTTCGGCTTCTCCCGCGACGACGCCGAGGCCAAGTTCATCCCGCTGTACATGCACAAGAAGATCTTGAAGGACAACCCCTTCGAGACCATCGACTCGGCGGTACTCGAGCTGGTGCGCATGGCCGTCGAGAAGGGTCGCGCCACCAATCCCGACATGCACTTTGGCGTGTGCGGCGAGCACGGCGGCGACCCCAAGTCCATCAAGGGCCTGTTTAACGTGGCCGACGTGGATTACGTGTCCTGCTCGCCCTATCGCGTACCCCTCGCACGTCTTGCGGCCGCCCAGGCCAAGCTCGAGGCCAAGCGTTCCGCCTAACGTTTTGGGCGTAGACGCCTAGTGTAGCCCCCTTCATGCCGCCCGTCTCATTTGTGAGACGGGCGGTTATCATGTGCGGGTTTTGTCTTTTTGTCTGCGTAAAAAATTGTTCTTGCAGCAGAAACCCGCGCGTGTATACTCGAATACGTTTGTTCAACTACGTGCCGGCCATGGTGGTACGGCACCTCTAGAAGAGTAAGGAATTGCACATGGATTACATCCGCGCAATCGAGCGTCAGCAGATCCGCGAGGACATTCCTCAGGTTCGCGTCGCCGACAACGTCAAGGTTCACTACCGCATTAAGGAAGGCGACCGCGAGCGCATCCAGGTCTTCCAGGGCGACGTCATCCGCATGGCCGGCGCCGGTGCTCGCGAGACCTTCACCGTCCGCAAGATGTCCTTCGGTGTTGGTGTTGAGCGTACCTTCCCGCTTCACAGCCCCAAGATCGCCAAGCTCGAGGTCGTTCGTCATGGTCGCGTCCGTCGCGCCAAGCTGTACTACCTCCGCGACAAGGTGGGCAAGGCTGCTCGCATCCCCGAGAAGCGCTAAGAAGATCGCAGCGTCTGTCCACTCGTTTGGACACAAGGGTCACCTTCGGGTGGCCCTTCTTTTTATCTGATTTGCATGCAAGGAGGGCCTGGTATGGCCAATATGACGAGCTCGGTTTCGGCATCGCAGGTTGCCGGAGAGCTGGCGAGCGCAACGTTTGAGGAGATCCCCGCCCTCGTGGAGCATTATCGCGAGGACCCGCGCCAGCAGGTGATCAAGGCTTGCGAGCGTGCTCTTAAGCGCCATGCCAAGGAACTTGCCGAGCGCGAGCGCGTCAATGACATGTACGAGCTTATGCATGAGCTTGGCGGCGATGGGGTGGTCGTTGGTGTCGACGAGGTGGGTCGCGGATCGGTGGCCGGTCCTTTGACGGTATGCGCCGTCTGCCTTCCTATGGAGCCGCGCGTCTGGGGCATCAACGATTCCAAAAAGCTCACGCCGGCGCGCCGCGAGTTGCTCTCGGTGAAGATTGCCGAGGTGGCGACGGCGATCGGTTTTTGCCATATCGCGCCGAAGGATATCGATGAGATGGGCATGGCCCGTGCTATCCGTACCGCCGTTGCGGGCGCCGTGGCCGATACGGGACTTGAACCCGACTGCGTCCTCATGGATGGCAACCCCTTGGGCGCTGTTCCTAACGAGCGCGATGTGGTGAAAGGCGATGCCAAAATAGCCTGCATCGCCGCGGCGTCCATCATGGCCAAGGTCACGCGTGACGAGATGATGGTTGAGTACGACGCCGAGTATCCCGAGTACCATCTGGCCGAGTCGAAGGGCTATGCGAGCCCCGAGCACATCGAGGCCATTCGCAAGCATGGACTTTGTCCACTGCACCGCGTGAGCTTTTGCGGAAACTTTCTGCAGACTGAGCGCCTTTTCTAGGCCAATTGTGGAGACAGGGACCTCCGGGGTTTTATAAACCTGCTGGTAGCGGGCCGTATGCAACACCATTGCTGTGTACGGCCCGTTTTTTGACGGCATTTGGTCAGCTTTTGGTTTGCTTCCGGTACTTACCCGCATGAAAGGTGCCCTCATCATCGGGGCAATGCAGTGTGCGAGAAAGGAGACCCCATGAGTGCCGCAAGTAAAAAGAGCAAGACGCAGCAGCTCAAGGAGCGTTGGGAAAACGGCGAGCTCGACTGCGGGGCGATGACGCCCGAGTTTATCAAGGGACTCAGTCCCCGCGAGCTGGGCATGCTGGGCGAGCTGATCACCATCGACTACTTTAACGAGCGCGGCTACACCTTGCTGGAGCAGGGTTATCGTTGCACCGAGGGCGAGGCCGATCTGGTACTGCTCGATGAGCTCGACGATGTCGTGGTGATGGCCGAGGTCAAGACCAGACGCGTCGCACTGGATTGCAGCACGCGGGTCTTTCCCGAGGAGGCCGTGGACGCCCAAAAGCAACGCCGCTACCGCCGCATCGCAAGTTGCTATCTCATGGAGCATTATCCGCTCAAGGCGATTCGCTTCGATGCCGTGGGCGTCACCATTCGCGGCGGACATATCGCCGAGATCGAGCACCAGTACAACGCGTTCGATTGGCAGGTGTCGTGATGGCGTTCGAGACGTTTGCCGTTCACGCGGCCTGCATCCGCGGCGTCGAGGCGATTCACGTCACGGTCGAGGTCTCGCTTGCCGGTGGCGTTCCGGGCATCCAGATGCTCGGCATTCCGAGTATGGAGGTGATGGAGTCACGCGGTCGTATTCGCTGCGCGATGCGCTCCGCCGGGTTCGAGATCCCACGCTCGGGCATTACCGTTAACCTGGCACCCGGCGATATCCGCAAGACCGGTAGCGGCTTTGACCTGCCCATTGCCATCGCGGTTCTAGCGGCCGATGGGCAGATTCCCCGTGACAACCTCGATCGCTGCCTTATCGCAGGTGAGCTTGGTCTGGACGGTACGGTGCTTCCCGTCAAGGGCGAGGTTGCGTTTCAGCTGCTGGCTCGCGACATGGGGCTGTCTTTTATCGCCGGCAGGTCCGACCAGCATGTGCCGCTTGCTGGCGTTGACTGCGGATTTATCGATCATCTGTCTCAGCTTGCTCATGGTATGGGCGATGCCGCGCGGCACTACCTGGATTCTGAGGGCGTCGAGGCGACCTTTGAGCCTGAGCTCGACTATGCCGACGTACTGGGGCAGGAAGTCGCTAAACGCGGCATGGCGCTTGCGGCGGCAGGAGAACTCGGCTTGCTCATGATCGGGTCCCCGGGATCGGGCAAGACGATGCTCGCGCGTCGTATGA
>DBEXKF010000019.1:0-3884 GCA_048175045.1 Collinsella sp. | reverse complement strand
AGGGTGCAGGTGGGGGAGTTGTTACTCCTCGACGATCTCGGTGATCGCGCCAGCGGGGCAAGCGTCCTGGCAAGCGCCACAGGCGACGCAGGAGTCCTCGTCGGCGACGGTAGCGACGTCCTGGAGCTCCAGAACGCCAGCGGGGCAGGAGTCGACGCAAACGCCACAAGCGATGCACTCGTCGGCATCAATTACGGGATGAGCCATGGTAGTTTCCTCTCTGTTGACCGACGCTACAGGCGATGCGCGCCGGTTTGATTCGGGCAAAAACATACCACGGGAGCGACCGTTTGCAATACCCTCTGACCGGCATCTTCATACCGTTCGCCGAGTATGCCGCGGCTTACTAAAAAACACGCAGGTGGGGCCGTTGAGCTGCGCAAATGTTAGCTAAAGGTGACTTGAAATATTGAGCTATTGAGCGCGCCTGCGGAAAGGGCATCCCGTTATTTTGCCGAAAACTGGGACAGGCTTTCCGCAAGGCAGCCCCAGGTACCCTCGGACCCAAGCCTCAGCCATCTCTACATAGATCTCGATAGATTTGCCTAGAACTCAAACAGTGCGTCTACCTGCGTATTTGCGAACCTAAACTCTCGGCAATAAGAAATCTTATATGAATTGACTTAGATTTTGTATATTCCGGCCCATAAGGGGATACACTACATCCTGAAAGACAAGCCGAAACACCGCTCGGCAGACCGCCGAGTCGGTGCAAACGCACAAGAGAGAGGGAATTTCTAATGGGCAAGATTCTTGGTATCGACCTTGGTACTACTAACTCCGCTATGGCCGTCCTTGAGGGCGGTTCTCCGACCATTATCGTGAACGCCGAGGGCGACCGCACCACCCCGTCCGTCGTGGGCTTCCGTGCCGACGGCGACCGCGTCGTGGGTAAGGCCGCTAAGAACCAGGCTGTCACCAACCCCAAGAACACCGTGTTCTCCATCAAGCGCTTCATGGGCCGCAAGTACTCCGAGTGCACCTCCGAGATCAAGACCGTGCCGTATGAGGTCAAGGAGGGCCAGGGCGGCCGTGCCGTCGTCGACATCGAGGGCAAGGATTACACCGCCGAGCAGGTGAGCGCCATGACGCTCGCAAAGATGAAGGCCGACGCCGAGAAGTATCTGGGCGAGACCGTTACCGACGCCGTCATCACCGTCCCGGCCTACTTCAACGACGCCCAGCGTCAGGCCACCAAGGACGCCGGTAAGATCGCCGGCCTCAACGTCAAGCGTATCGTCAACGAGCCGACCGCTGCTGCTCTTGCCTATGGCCTGGACAAGCAGGGCACCGACCAGCGCATCCTGGTCTTCGATCTGGGCGGCGGCACCTTCGATGTCTCCATCCTCGACCTCGCCGACGGCGTGTTTGAGGTTCTGTCCACCTCGGGCGACAACCACCTGGGCGGCGACGACTGGGATCAGCGCGTCATCGATTGGATGGCCGATAAGTTCCAGCAGGAGAACGGTGTCGACCTGCGTCAGGACCCCATGGCCCTGCAGCGTCTGAAGGAGGCCGCCGAGAACGCCAAGAAGGAGCTCTCCGCCGCTCAGCAGACCACCATCAACCTGCCGTTCATCACCATGAACCAGTCCGGCCCGCTGCACCTCAACTACACGCTGACCCGCGCCGAGTTTGAGAAGATCACCCGCGACCTGCTCGAGCGCTGCAAGCAGCCTGTCACCAATGCCCTGCGCGACGCCAAGCTTAAGCTCTCCGATCTGACCGAGGTCATCCTCGTCGGCGGCTCCACCCGTATGCCCGCCGTCCAGGAGCTCGTCAAGACCATGACCGGCAAGCAGCCCAACATGTCCGTGAACCCCGACGAGGTCGTTGCCGACGGCGCTGCCGTCCAGGGCGGCGTGCTCACCGGCGACGTCGAGGGCATCCTGCTGCTCGACGTTACCCCGCTGTCGCTGGGCGTCGAGACCATGGGCGGCATCATGACCAAGATGATCGACCGCAACACCACGATCCCGACCTCCAAGACCGAGGTCTACTCCACCGCTGCCGACAACCAGACCAGCGTCGAGATTAACGTGCTCCAGGGCGAGCGCGAGCTTGCCCGCGACAACAAGTCGCTCGGTAAGTTCCAGCTGACCGGTATCCCGGCTGCCCGCCGCGGCGTGCCGCAGATCGAGGTCACCTTCGACATCGACGCCAACGGTATCGTCAAGGTCTCCGCTAAGGACAAGGGCACCGGCAAGGAGCAGCAGATCACCATTTCCGGCTCCACTGCTCTGTCCGACGACGAAGTCGATCGTATGGTCAAGGACGCCGAGGCTCATGCCGAGGAGGACAAGAAGCAGAAGGAAGAGGTCGAGGTCCGCAACCAGACCGACAGTCTGTGCTACTCCACCGAGCAGACCCTCAACGAGCTGGGCGACAAGGTTTCCGCCGACGTGAAGTCCAAGGCCGAGGCCGCTATCGCCGACGCCAAGAAGGCGCTCGAGGGCTCTGACGTCGAGGCCATCAAGGCCGCCGGCGAGTCCCTGCAGTCCGTGGCCTACGAGCTGGCCCAGGTTGTCTACGCCGACGCTCAGCAGCAGACCGACGGTGCCGCCGGCGCCCAGCCTGCCGACGATGACGTCGTCGACGCCGACTACGAGGTTGTGGACGACGAGGACAAGTAATCATGTCCGCCCGTAAAGCTCGCACGGAGGCGGCCGCCGTTGGTGCCGCCCCCGTTGACTCTGAGGAGAAGGACGTGAAGATTCCCGTAGAGGCCGCAGACGTTACCGAGGCCAACGAGGCCCCGGCCGCCGAGGCTGCCGAGAACCAAGTAGAGGATTCCAACAAGGAGGCGACGATGACCGAGGACGAGATGGTGGAAGCCGCTATCCGCGCCGGTGAGGAAGCCGCCGACAACGACTTTAAGCTCAAGTTCGAGCAGGCTCAGAAAGAGCTTGCCGACGTGCGCAACGAGCTCGATGCTGCGGCAGAGGCTCAGAAGGCCGCCGAGGACAAGGCGAAGGACGCCACCGAGCGCACCGCCCGTTTGCAGGCCGACTGGGAGAACTTCCGTCGCCGCACCGCCAACGAGCGCATTGCCGAGCGCGAGCGCGCGACTGAGAAGCTTGTCACCGCGCTGTTGCCGGTGATTGACGATATCGAGCGCGCGATCGACCATGCCCGCAGCCAAGAGCTTTCCGACGACTTTAAGCAGTTCGTCGACGGCGTCGATGCGGTTCATGCCAAGCTGCTCGATGTGTTTGCGCACGAGGGCGTTGAGCCCATCGACCCCAAGGGCGAGGCGTTCGATCCGCTCGAGCACCAGGCTGTGGGCCGCGTCGAGGACGCATCGCAGTACGACGAGACCGTCAATGACGTGTACCAGAAGGGCTACCGCATGGCGGATCGCATCCTGCGTTCTGCGATGGTGACGGTGACCTACGGTGGCGAGAAGCGCCCCGCACCGGAGCCCGAAGCGGCGCCCGAGGATGCTGCGGCCGATACGGCCGAGAGCACCGAGGAGTAATTGAGAAGGGCCCCGGGGCAACACCCGGGGCCCTTTCTGGCCTAGTGCCATATGAAAGCATGAGCCGCCGCCCGCTGGGCGGCGGATGAAACAGGAGAGGAGCTACGATGGCTGCAGGCAAAACCTTCTATGACATCCTGGGCGTATCCAAGAGCGCCTCCGATAAAGAGATCAAGAGCGCGTTTCGCAAGCTCGCGCAAAAATATCACCCCGATGCCGGCGGCGACGAGGCCAAGTTTAAGGAGATCAGCGAGGCCTACGAAACGCTTTCGGACGAGAAGAAGCGCAAAGAGTACGACCAGATGCTCATGTTTGGTGGCATGCCGGGCGCAGGCGGCGCGTATGGCGGCGGCTACGGTGCCGGCGCGGGCGCCAGCGGCTGGGGCGACATCTTCGACAGCATCTT
>DBEXKF010000018.1:0-13772 GCA_048175045.1 Collinsella sp. | reverse complement strand
GTTCGATGTCTGCCCGGATGCGACACTGAAGTAAGTGTCCATCCTCGCAGTATCCGGTTCTCAAGGTGCACGCTTTGCGGCTCATCCGGTTCCACCGGGCCGCGCGGCAAGGAGATATATTGCCAGACCGGAGGGGCCCCGTGGGCGGGAATCTGGGCGTACACATTTCCTACACATCTTGGAATCCGACTAACGTTTGCCAGCCGTTACCTACCGCTCGCCGAGCATCTCTTTATATAAGGCAGTCTCATGGTTAAAGCGGATACGTCCCCCTAGCTAAAGCACAGCCAGCATCGAGCAACTCATCACGTTCTTCCACCGAGAACCCCTCGGCGTAGACGCGCACCACTGGTTCGGTCCCGCTAGGACGGACCAGCAGCCACGTGTCATCCTCGAATGCCAAACGCAAGCCATCCATATGACTAACGTTTTGCGGCACCTTGCCACAAATCGACTTCGGGTTTACGCCCGGCAGCAGGGTTCGTAACGTTTCGGCATCTTCGGCCTCAAGGCGCAAATCGCGTCGACCGTAACTCGTCTTACCAAAACTGTCCTCGAGTTGGTCGACCAGAACGCCCAAAGGCGCGTCCGTCTTTGCCATAAGCTCACACAGAATCAGACAGGCGAGGATTCCATCGCGCTCGGGCATATGCGCGGCGATGCCGATACCACCGGCTTCTTCGCCGCCCATGAGGACGCCGCCCTTCTTCATCTCTGCCGCTATATATTTGAAACCGACTGGCTTGACGGTCACGCGGCAGCCAAGCGCCTCGGCAATGCGACGCACGAGCGTCGAGCACGAAAGATTGACGACGACGCGCCCCTCCAAATTACGAAATTGAACCAAGTCGCCCAAAACGAGCGCCATGATCTGATGCGGATGTATATATCTGCCGCGCTCGTCAACCGCGCCGATACGATCGGCGTCGCCGTCGGTCACCAGGCCAGCGCAAGCTCCGTCCTCGATAACCGTGCGCTCGCAAGCGTCCACCCAAGGCTCAACGGGGTCGGGGCAGATATCTTCTTGGTCAGACGCCTGCCCGGCGTGAATCTCGTGCACCTCAACGCCAAGCTCGCGCAGCAAGTCGGCTAGATAGCCCTGGGCTGCGCCGCCCATGGGATCGACAACCACGCGCAGGTGCGCGTCGCGGATGGCTTCGGCATCGACAAACGATGCCACCGCCTGCATATAGTCAGGAATGATATCCGCGGTGCGATATTGCCCCTCGATCCCCATTGGCTCGGGAGCCATGGTCTCTTCGAGCTCTTCGATGACATCCTGGTTGGCGGTCGAGCCGTCACCCATGCGAATCTTGAGGCACAGATAACCCTGCGGATGATGGGACCCCGTCACCATGAGCGCGCCGCACGCCCCACCGTCATAAGCCGCCGCCCACGTAAGGGCAGGGGTCGGAACAGGTCGCGAAGCGAGCACGGCGTCCAGCCCGTGCGCTGCTAGCACGCCCGCCGCAAGCTCAGCGAACTCGCTCGCCAGGGGCCGGGTGTCGAACCCTATATATACCGTTTTGCCCGGATTGGTCTTTTGCCACAACTCGCCGACGGCATCGGCGATACGGGCAACGTTATCGGCAGTGAAGTCCTCATCGACGCGAGCGCGCCAACCGTCAGTTCCAAAATGAATTATCGCGCACACGCGCAGACACCTCACAGTGTTTGGATCATGGTACGCGTGAGGTATACCCGCAACACGCACTCAGCAACCTGCCGGCACCAGCATTCACCATTTGGGCAAATGCTGCCGAGGACATGCAAGCAATAAAAAAACCGCCCCGTATGGAGCGGTTTTGCCCTTTATATATCGAGCGCCTCGGCCATCGCTGCCGTAGTGATTGCCGTGGTTCCACAGCAACTGCCCACCATTGCGGCGCCGGCATGTCTCCATTCGATGCATGCGCGCGCGAAAGCTTCGGGATTCTCGTGCCATACGGGGCCATCCTGAGTCTGGACCGGATCGCCTACGTTGGGACGCACCGTAACGGGAGTAGTCGCCGATGCAACCATCCTGGGCACCGCCGCATTCGCGGCCGCAAGCGAACAGCAATTAACACCAACCGAGTTTGCGCCGTGTTTTTCGGCGTACAAAACGGCTGCCTCGATGTTGAGGCCATCGCCCAGCAGGTCGCCTTTATCGTCAACGACAAAACTCACTAGAACAGGCATGCCGTCGGCGGCATCTCGGGCGCCGGCAAGCATGGGCTGCAGATTACGGATAGACGTCACCGTCTCGATCAGCAGACCGTCAACACCAGCATTGAGCAAGGCGTGCGCCTGTTCGCGCGCAATGCCGCGGATTTCACGATACTCGGCAGAGTCCTCGGCAAACCACTCAATACCGATCGGGCCCATCGAGCCCAGCAGTAGCTGAGGGTGCGCCTGGCGGGCATCGTCGACGGCCCCGCGATTGACCTCCGCCACGGACGGCGCAATCTGGTCGTGCTTGAGGGCATAGCTCGATGCCTGAAAGGTATTGGTAATGAGCACCTGCGCGCCGGCGGCGACATACAAGCGATGGATACGAGAAACGGTCTGCGGCTCTGCCAGATTCCAAAACGCCGGTGGAATGTCGGCGGCATCGTACTCACTCAACAAAACACTGCCCATGGGGCCCTGCGCCAACAAGGTCTCGCTCGACAAGCGGCGCGCAAGCTCCTCGGCACCAAAGCGGTTGTAATAACTCGTATCCATATATATCCCGCTATTCCTCGACGCTGATTCCCTGCTTTTCGAGATAGGCGAGCCAGCGGCTCATCGTGTCCTCGGATAGCGCATGCTCCATCATGCAGGCCTCGGAATCGGCTCGCTCAAATTCGACACCGAGCTCCTGAACCAAAAACGTACGGATGAGGCGATGACGGTACCAGATAGCCGTGCCAACCTCGCGGCCGCGATCGGTCAGGATTACCTTGCCGTAGTGCGATTGCTCGACAAGCTCGGATGCCTTGAGCGCCGAAACCGCTTTATTGACCGATGCCTTGGAGACGCCAAGGCGCTGCGCGATGTCGACCGATCGCACGCCGTTGGTTTCCCCCTCTTCGCTTTCAATGCGAACCATGCACTCCAAGTAGTCTTCGTTCGCCACCGTCAGATGTAGTTCGCGCGAGCTAATTGTCGTATCCATGATCTTCCGTCCCTTCTGCATTCAATGGCTGATTCTACCCCATCCAAGCGTCGTGGTATGCCGTGGCATACCGTGCTAGAGTTCTTGTTGCACACGACGACCAAGATTGGAGCGGTCTTTATGGAAAACACCACCACGAGCCCCGATGTCCTCGAGCGCTTTTTGCGCTACGTCCAGATCAACACACAGTCCGAGGATGCAAACTGCGACCAGGTACCCTCGAGCGCCGTTCAGTTTGACCTTGCCAACGTGCTGGCTGAAGAGCTGCGCGAGCTTGGTGCGGAAGATGCCCACGTGACCGAGCACGCCTATGTCTGCGCGCATATCCCCGCAAGTGCGGGCGCTGAGGACAAGCCCGCCCTGGGCCTGATCGCCCATCTCGACACCACCGAAGTTGCACCGGGCGCCGGCGTGAAGCCGCACATCGTACACTACGAAGGCGGCGACCTGGTCTGCGGCACGGTTGACGGTAAGCCCGTTGCCATGAGTACCGCCAAGCTCCCCGCCCTGAATGACCTCGCGGGTGAGGACCTGGTCTGCAGCGATGGCACCACGCTGCTGGGCGCGGACGACAAGGCAGGCGTTGCCGAGATCATGTCGCTTGTCGCGCGTTTCGCTCAGGACCCTTCTCTGCCCCATCCCGCACTCGGCATTTGCTTCTGCCCTGACGAGGAGATTGGCCACGGAGCCGAGCTGTTGGATATCGATACCTTTGGCTGCAAGTACGCCTACACGGTCGACGGCGGCCCCATCGGCGAGCTGGAGTGGGAGTGCTTTAACGCCGCCGAGGCGACCGTCCGCTTTGAGGGCCAGTCCATCCACCCGGGCGACGCCAAGGGCCGTATGATCAACGCAGGCAATCTGTTCTGCGACTTCAACGCATTGCTCCCCTACGTGCAGCGCCCGGAGTATACGGAAGGCTACGAGGGCTTTTATCACCTTGAGGGTGTATCTGCGACCGTCGATCACGCCACAGCGCGCTATATCGTCCGCGACCATGACGCCGCCAAGTTCCAGCAGAAACTCGACCTTCTTGATGCCGCCGCCTCGATGCTCAACCAGCGTCTGGGTGAGGAGCGCGTGACGGTCGAGATTAAGCAGCAGTATCGAAATATGGCCGAGATCGTTCGTGACTATCCCGAGCTTATTGATGTTGCCAAGGAAGCCTACCTTGCCTGCGGCGTTGAGCCCCAGGTGCTGCCAATTCGTGGCGGCACCGACGGCGCTCAGCTGTCGTTCCGCGGTCTGCCCTGCCCCAACCTTTCCACCGGCGGCTATTGCTACCACGGCGTCAACGAGTTCGTCCCGGTCAGTTCGCTCGTCAAGATGACCGACGTGCTCCAGGAGCTCGTCGCCCGCTTTGCATAAGCCTGGCTGCACAAGTCCAAAAGACGAATCGCCCCGTCCTCAACCAAGAACGGGGCGATTTTTTTGCTGCAATGAGAACAGGTTGACGCACGCCTGCCTCTTAACGCAAGGAGTGTCCCAAACTGCCGGCACATAAGGAACGTCCCCAAGTGCCAAGTGCATCAAGAGTGCCCCCTTTGACCAGTCGTTTAAGAACGTCCCCAATGACTACCCATGTGCCAAGTGTTACGCCGATGTTTTGGCACCGACAGCGAAAACCCGCCAGAGCGAGCAAGGTGCCTTGAAACGAGGTGGCATTGATCTTTTGATCATGCCGCCGAAGTTGAAAGGCAGATTGCCGCTCTGGCGGGTTTGCAGCGTCAACTGGTTACGCGGTTTGGTAAAACCGCGTAACTCTAGTAGTTGGCTTCGTAGCCGTTGCCGTCGCCGGTGGGCTCTTCGTAGTAGTCCGAATCGCTCGAATCGCTTGAGTCATCGGAATCGTCAGAGCTGACCGATGAGGTTGCGGTACCGTTTGCGTAGTCGTCAGACGTGTTGTTGTTCAGGTCGCCGATCGTAGAACTGGAACCGTCGGAAAGACCCATGGTGTTGGGACCCTTGGGATCCTTGCCGGCATCGACGCGCTCCATCATTTCCTTGAGCTCGTCCTCGTAGACAAAGACGTAGCTCACACCGTCGATCGTGGTGCTGTCGTCGGCGTACGAGGGCAGGTTGGCCGAGTAGATACCGTCGACATCCATACCGCGCATGGCGTTGACCGTAGCCACGATATCCTGAACGCTCATATCGGTTACGAGCATATCGGACAGCGAATTAACCAGGCCAAAAATCTTCGTGGCATCGAAGTTATTGAGAATCTGGTTGGCAAGGGCGCCAAGCACCTGACGCTGGTGGCGCATGCGCGTGTAATCGCCGTCGGCATAGGTGTAGCGGCAGCGGGCATAGGTAAGGGCGGTGGCACCGTCCATATGCTGCTGGCCAGCGGTAATCTTAATATCCAGGTGCTCGGGGTCGTCAACATCATCGGTTGCGTTAATGTCGATACCGCCAACCGAATCAATCAGCGCCTGCATACCGTCGAAGCTGACCTCGGCATAGTGGGAAATCTGAACACCGCACAGCTCGTTGACCGCCTCGACCATGGCCTCGGCGCCGCCAACGGTATGGCAGGCGTTGATCTTCATGGTCTCGCCCTTGTACTCGACCTTGGTGTCGCGCGGAACGGAAATGAGCGTCGCCTGCTTTTGCGTGGGGTCGATGCGTGCCAGGATAATCGAGTCGGCACGATACGTATCCTCGCCCGGACGGCCGTCGGTGCCAAGAAGCAGCACGTAGAACGGATCCTTTGCCTCATCGGTGTCAACCAGAACCCGACGCAGATTATCGGTAATGACATTAGAATCGCCGAGCTTGCCCATAATGGTGGCAAACCACAGGCCGGCAGCGGTAGTGGCACTCAGCAGCACACCAAGCACGACAATGAGCGCGACGTGACGAATCGTGTGGCTACGACGACGTTGACGAGCGCGCTCGGAATAGCGAGCCACGTTATCGCGACTGTAGATCTTGGCCTGCGCACCAGTTGAGGGTCTTCGGGCGGTGGTATCCGCGAGGGGCTTTTTATTAAACATAGGCAACCTGTATTAGTAGATGACGGGATCGGGGACGGAAGCATGCTCGACATGCGCGCCGAGCGCCTGCAGCTTTTCGACAAACTGCTCGTAGCCACGCTTGATGTGATGGATGGCCGAAACCTCGGTCGTCCCGTCGGCGATCAAGCCCGCTACGACGAGGGCCGCTCCGCCACGCAGATCGGGCGAGGTAACCTGTGCACCCGAGAAGCCCTTGACGCCATGAATCATGGCATGATGGCTCTCGATACGAATGTCGGCACCCATGCGCACCAGCTCAGAGGCAAACATAAAGCGATTCTCGAAGATGTTCTCGGTAATAACGGAACTGCCGTCGGCAAGGGCGGAGAGCACCATAATCTGCGCCTGCATGTCCGTCGGGAAGCCGGGGAACGGAAGCGTCTGGATGTCGACCGGCTTGATACGCTCGGCACGGTTTACATGGACGCCATCCTCGACGCGCTCGCAGTCGATACCCATGAGCTCCATCTTCTTGAGCACCATGCCCAAGTGAATGGGGCAAAAGCCCGTGACATCGACACCGCGATCGTCGGCCATCAACGCACCGGCAACGATAAAGGTACCGGCCTCGATGCGGTCGCCCACTACGCGATGGGTAACAGGATGCAGCTCTTCCACGCCTTCGATAGTCACGACGGGCGTACCCGCGCCGACAATCTTGGCGCCCATCTCGTTGAGCATGTTGGCGAGATCGACGATCTCGGGCTCGCGGGCGGCATTGTCGATAACCGTGGTGCCCTGCGCGCGCACGGATGCCATGATGAGGTTCTCGGTCGCACCGACGCTGGCGAACTCGAGCGTGACGGTGGTACCGCGCAGACCTTGGGGCGCATTAGCGTTGATGTAGCCGTGGGCGGTATCGAACTCAACGCCTAGGGCCTCAAGACCAAGAATGTGCATATCGATCTTGCGAGCACCCAGGTTGCAGCCGCCCGGCATGGCGATCTTGGCGCGATGGAAGCGACCCAGCAGGGGTCCCATCACGGCTGTGGAAGCACGCATCTTGGCAACGAGCTCGTAGGGGGCCTCCCAAGAATCGACCTGAGAGGTATCGATCTCGAGCGTGTGCTCGTCAAGGACATCGATTGTGGCGCCCATACCCTTGAGCACCTTGCCCATCACGTGGACATCGGAAATATCGGGCACGTTCTGCAGCGTCGTCTTGCCCGGCGCCAGAAGCGTTGCCGCCATGAGTTTGAGCGCGGAGTTCTTGGCGCCCGAAACGGGCACGGAGCCTCCGATGGCGTGGCCACCCTCAACGCGGATAATATCCAAGGTCTACCCTTTCAAAAAGCATGCCCGGGATGGCTGGGCCATCCCGGGCATGATGTGTTCGCAAATGGTCGAACGCTAAATCGTTTGACTATTGGGCAAGCTTGAGCTTACACCATGCGATTTCATTATAGAGGTAGGCGCGGCGTGCATCATCCTCCGACAAATTACCCAGCTTCTCTTCAAAACCTTGAATATCAGCTTTAAGCTTGTCGGCATCGACGGTCGCCAAATCGCAAGCGCGCTCGGCGAGAACGGTCACGACATCGTCCGCAACCTGGGCATAGCCGCCGGCCACGGCAAACGTGTGGTCGACAGTGCCCATGGCCTTATCGGAAACGCGAACGTAACCGCGGTCGATCGTGCAGATCTCGCTGGAGTGAGCAGGCAGAACGCCAAACTCGCCATCCGTGGACGGAATCGACACAAACGCAGCGTCGCCCTCATAGGCGCAGCTCACGGGGCACACGATGCGGATACGCATAACCTACTTCTCCCCCATCTTGCGGGCGCGCTCGCGCACGTCCTCAATCGTGGAAGCATAGCGGAAAGCCTGCTCGGGCAGGTCATCGGCCTTGCCGTCGACAATCTCGGCGAAGGAGCGGACGGTATCCTCGACGCGGACGTAGACACCGGGGTTGCCGGTGAACTTCTCGGCGACGTGGAAGGACTGCGAGAGGAACTGCTGAATCTTACGGGCACGGTTGACCGTAAGGCGCTGCTCCTCGGACAGCTCGTCCATACCCAGAATGGCGATGATGTCCTGAAGGTCGGAGTACTCCTGCAGGAGCTCCTGGACCTTGACGGCGACACGGTAGTGCTCCTCGCCGACGATCGAGGGATCGAGAGCGTCGGAGGAAGACGCGAGCGGGTCGATAGCCGGGAACAGGCCGAGCGACGAAATGCTACGCGAAAGAACCGTGGTGGCGTCGAGGTGCGTAAACGTCGTGGCAGGCGCCGGGTCGGTCAGGTCGTCTGCGGGGACGTAGACAGCCTGGACGGAGGTAATGGAGCCCGTCTTGGTCGAGGTAATGCGCTCCTGGAGGTCGCCCATCTCGGTTGCCAGCGTGGGCTGGTAACCAACGGCGGACGGCATACGGCCCAGCAGTGCGGAAACCTCGGAACCTGCCTGGGAGAAGCGGAAGATGTTGTCGATGAACAGCAGAACGTCCTGGCCACGATCACGGAAATACTCAGCGGTGGTAAGGCCGGCCAGACCGATGCGCAGACGCGCTCCGGGCGGCTCGTTCATCTGACCATAGACCAAGCAGGTCTTGTCGATAACGCCAGACTCGCTCATCTCGAGGAACAGGTCGGTGCCCTCGCGGGTACGCTCGCCGACGCCGGTGAACACCGAGGTGCCGCCGTGCTCCTGGGCGAGGTTGTTGATGAGCTCCTGAATCAGAACGGTCTTGCCGACACCGGCGCCGCCGAACAGGCCCGTCTTGCCGCCACGGATGTAGGGCTCGAGCAGGTCGACGGCCTTGATGCCGGTCTCGAAGATCTCGGTCTTGGTGGTGAGCTCGTCGAAACGGGGCGCTGCATGGTGGATGGGGTAGAACTCCTCCACCTCGGGCATGGGCTTGCCGTCGACGGGCTTGCCCATGACGTTCCAAATGCGGCCGAGCGTCTTGGGACCAACGGGCATCTTCATGGGCTCACCGGTATCGGTGGCGATGAGGCCGCGCTGCAGGCCGTCGGTCGAGGACATGGCGACCGTGCGGACGACGCCGCCCGGAAGCTGGCTCTCGACCTCGAGGATCGTGCTCAGGTGACCGATCGGGGTCTCGGCCTCGACCGTGAGCGCGTTGTAGATCGGGGGCACCGCGCCGTCAAACTTGACGTCGACGACAGGGCCGATGATTCGCACGATGCGACCATCACCGGCAGTCGTCTTCTTGGTGGCTTCCTCGACCGCAAGCTTTACGGTGTTATTAGCCATTACTGTTCCTCCAATGCTGAGGCTCCGCCGACGATCTCGTTAATCTCGGTCGTGATCGAAGCCTGGCGCACGCGACTATACGTGCGGGTAAGGGTCGAGATGATCGCGGTGGCGTTTTCCGTCGCGGAGTGCATGGCCTTGCGGCGTGCACCCTGCTCGGCAGCCGCCGAATCGATCAGGGCCTGGTAGATGACCGTCAGGATATAAGACGGCACAAGCTTGCCGAGAACATGCTCGGGAGAGGGCACGAACTCGAACGTGGACGAGATGCGCTTAGGGGCGTCGGTCTCGTTCTTACGCGGACCGTGGGCCATAGCGATCATCTCGGGGTCGAGCGGCAACAGATGCTCGACGCGAAGCTCCTGATCCACGCGGTTCTTGGCGTGGTGGTAGACAAGCTCGACACGGTCAAGCTCACCGGCACGATACGCATCGCAGATATGAGAGGAGATCATGCGGGCCTGATTGAAATCGGGCTCGGAGGAGTTGCCCTCAAAGTGCATGACGACGTTTGCGCGGTCACGGAAATACGTGGCCGGCTTACGCCCGCACGCGATGATCTCGCACTCGATGCCGTCGTTCGCCCAAGAAGCGGCGAGCTTTTCGGCCGTGCGCTCCACCGTCGTATTGAAACCGCCGGCAAGGCCGCGGTCCGAGGCAATAACGACAATCAGGCCATGCTTGACGTTCTCATGCTTCTGCAGCATGGGATCGGTGCCCGAACAGGAGGCGTCGCCGGCGACCGTCAACATGACGTCGGTCAGCGCCTCCTTATAGGGCTCGGCCTGCTTGGAGCGATCGAGGGCACGACGGATCTTGGCCGTAGAGACCATCTCCATCGTGCGCGTGATCTGCTTGGTCGTGGTAACCGAGGAGATTCGCTTCTTAATGTCGCGAAGGTTGGCCATGGGGCTTAGTTCTCCTCTGATCCAGAAACATCCGAATGGTGCTTGGCCATGAACTGCTGCTTGAAGTCGCCGATGACGCGCAAGAGCTCAGCCTTGGTGTCATCATCGATCTTCTTGGCGCGAACCTTGTCGAGCAGCGAGCCAAAGCCATTGTCCATGTACTCGATGAGCTCGGCACGGAAAGGCAGCACGTCGGCGATCTCCAGGTCATCCAGGAAGCCCTCGTTGCCAGCGAACAGCGTAACGATCTGCTCGCCAACCTCAAACGGCTTGTAGCGCGGCTGCTTCAGGAGCTCGGTCATGCGGGCACCATGGGTCAGCTGCTTCTGAGTAGCCTCGTCGAGGTCGGAGCCGAACTGCGTAAAGCCGGCGAGCTCCTGGTACGAAGCGAGGTCCAGACGGAGGTTGCCGGCGACCTGCTTCATAGCCTTGGTCTGCGCGTCGCCACCGACGCGGGACACGGAAATGCCCACGTCGACTGCCGGGCGCTGGCCCTGGAAGAAGAGCTCGGACTGCAGGTAGATCTGACCATCCGTAATGGAAATGACGTTGGTCGGAATGTAGGCCGAGACGTCGCCGTCCTGGGTCTCGATGATCGGCAGAGCCGTCATGGAGCCATAACCGTTCTTCTTGGACATCTTGACGGCACGCTCGAGCAGACGAGAGTGCAGGTAGAAGATGTCACCAGGATAGGCCTCGCGTCCGGGCGGACGATGCAGCGTCAGCGACATCTGACGGTAGGCCACAGCCTGCTTGGACAGGTCATCGTAGATGACGAGCACGTGGCCGCCGGGGTTGGTCTCGCTGGCGGGCTTGCCGTCCTCGCCGTTGTACATGAAGAACTCGCCGATAGCGGCACCGGCCATAGGCGCGATGTACTGCATAGGGGCGGAATCGGCAGCGGTGGCCGAAACGATGATGGTGTAGTCGAGCGCACCGTGCTGAGCGAGGGTCTCGCGGATGTTGGCAACCGTGGAGGCCTTCTGGCCGATGGCGACATAGATGCAGACCATGCCCTTGCCGCGCTGGTTGAGGATAGCGTCGATGGCAATGGCGGTCTTACCGGTCTTACGGTCGCCGATGATGAGCTCTCGCTGACCGCGACCAATAGGCACCATGGAGTCGATGGCCAACAGGCCGGTCTGAACCGGCTCGCACACCGGGGTACGGTCGATGACGCCGGGGGCCTTGAACTCGATGGGACGACGGTGCGTGGCGACGATGTCGCCCAGGCCGTCGATGGGCTGGCCGAGCGGATTGACGACGCGGCCGAGCATGGCGCGGCTCACGGGGATATCCATAATGCGGCCAGTGGTGCGGCACTCGTCGCCTTCCTTGATGGAGTCGACGGCACCAAACAGAACGGCGCCGACCTCGTCACGGTCAAGGTTCTGGGCAAGGCCGAAGACGGTCTCACCGGTATCGGAGCTCTTGAACTCCAGAAGCTCGCCTGCCATGGCGCTCTTGAGGCCGGAGACGCGCGCGATGCCGTCGCCTACCTCGTCGACCGTTGAAACCTCATGCGTATCGACCGTCGCGGAGAGGCTCGTGAGCTGCTCCTGCAGTTTCTTGGCGATATCCTGGGCATTGAGGGTTTCGGACATTAGGCTTCACCTCCGTACGAATTAGCAGAGTTTGCGAGGGTATCCTGCGCGATGCGCAGCTGCGTCTTGACGGAAATGTCACGACGCTCGCCGCGGGCCTCGAGCACCAGGCCGCCCACGATAGACGGGTCGACCTGCTCGATAAGGAATACCTTGCGGCCGAAGTCCTGCTCGCATTTCTTAGTGATGGTTTGACGCAGCTCGTCGTCGAGCGGGATCGCCGTGGTGACGGTCACGCCCACTACATCCTCGTCTTCCTCGGCAACATACTTAAAGGCAGCTGCCACCTTGGGAAGAAGGTCGAGCTGGTCGCGCTTGGACATGGTGTCGAGCACGGCGATGATCTCGGGGCTGGCAGAAGCCAGGCGCTCGATCATCTCGAGGTCCTCGAACACATGGTTCTCGGCCTTGGCGGCTTCCAGAAGGGAGCGCGCGTAGGTCTCGAGCACCTTGTCCTGATAGCGGCTAGTCGGCATTCAGGCTACCTGCTTCCTGGATGTAGCGCTCGATGAGCTTCTTCTGCTCGGCATCGTCCTCGAGTGCCTCGCCCACGATCTTGGTGGCGACGGCAACGGACAGGTCGGCGATGGAGCTCGCGGCACCGGCGTAAATGGACTTGCGCTCGTCCTCGACGGTCGTATGGGCCTTGGCGATGATCTCCTCGGCCTCCTTGTGAGCAGCCTCGATGATACGGGCGCGCTCGGACTCGGCGTCCTTACGGGCCTCGAGAACGATGTCGGCAGCCTGACGACGGGCGTCGGTGACGATCGAGTCGGACTCAGCGCGCTTGGCGATAGCCTCCTGCTTGGTCTTCTCGGCCTCGTCGAGGCTCTCCTCGATCTTCTTGCCGCGCTCCTCCATGGTTTTCATGATGCCCGGCAGGGCGACCTTTGCCAGCACGATCCAGATGATCAGGAAGGCGATAAGCGCCGGGATGAACTCCGCCATCTTAGGGATGAGGATGTCCGCACCGGCAGCGCCGTCCTCGGCGAACGCGGAAACCGGCATAAGCAGCGCGGCCGCGGACGCGGAGAGTGCGATCGCGCTCTTCTGGGATGAAAGATTCATACTTGACGCTCCGTGCTATTTAACGATCAGCGCGACAACGAAGCCGATCAGAGCCAGAGCCTCGCCGAAGGCGGAGCCCATGATGAAGACGGTGAACACGCGGCCCTGGACCTCAGGCTGACGGGCCATAGCACCCGTAGCACCCAGAGCAGACAGGCCGATAGCAAGACCAGCGCCGATAACACCGAGACCGTAACCGATAACTCCCACGATTCCTCCTTTGTCGTGCGTGTCTTATTTCACGCAGGATAACCTTTTTATAACTGCCGGGCTCCATGGGTACGGGCACCGGCGGTTTAACGAATTGCCTTACCTTTAAGGCGCGAACGGAAGACTACTCCTCCTCCGCGACCTCCTCTGCCTCGGAGACATACACGGCGGTAAGGACCGTGAAGACGTAAGCCTGGATGGCGCCGACCACAAGCTCGATCGCATAGATCAGGATGAGGATGGCAAGCCAGGCCAGCGAACGCAGGGCGCCGACGGCGTGGGCCGCGGAAACCTGCTGAAGCAGCGGCTGCATGAACATGCTCGCCATGATGGCGAACGAGCCCATGACCACGTGTCCTGCGAACATGTTGCAGAACAGACGAACGGCGAGCGTGATGAGGCGCAGGAAGGTCGAGAATAGCTCGACAACCCACACGAGCACGTTCATCGGGAAGCTCACGCCCTGCGGGGCGAGGCTCTTGATGTAGCCGATCACGCCGTGAGCCTTGCATCCGTAGTAGATGAAGTACACGAAGGCGAAAATGGCGAGCGCGGCGGTGGAGCCGATTGCGCCGGTGCCGGGCTTCATTCCCGGGATCAGGCCGATCA
>DBEXKF010000017.1:0-1702 GCA_048175045.1 Collinsella sp. | reverse complement strand
CAATCAGCAGCAGTTTATCGGCATTGGCAAATGCATCGGCAAAGTCGTCGCACAGGGCCTGCAGGCGCGAATAGCGGTGCGGCTGGAACACGACGTCGACATGCTTGTAGCCCAGCGACGAAGCGGCAGCAAGCGTCGCCTTGATCTCGGTGGGGTGATGGCCGTAATCATCGACCACGGTGATGCCATCGATATCGCCCACGTGGGTAAAGCGACGGCGGACGCCCTCAAAGCTCGAGAGCGCCTTGGCGGCGGCGTCGATGTCAAGGCCCAGAACATGGGCGACGGTGAGCACCGCCGTGGCGTTGAGCATGTTGTGGCGACCGGGATTGCTCTTGATCTCCACAGCGTGCTCAGTGCCGTCCTCAAAGCGAACGATAAAGTCGCTCTGGATGCCCTTGACATCCGGGTGCATGCAGACGATGTCGTTGCTCTCGGCAAAGCCGTAGGAAAGCACGTGACGGCCCGTCGACTTGGCGAGCTCGACCAGATGCGAGTCCTCACCGCAGACGATGACGGTGCCGTCCTCGCCCACCAGGCTCATGAATTTGGCGAAAGTCGCCTCGATCTCCTCGATACCCGAGTAGTGATCGAGGTGGTCGGCCTCGACGTTGGTCACAATGACCACGTTGGGGTTCAGGAACAGGAAGGAGCTGTCGGACTCGTCGGCCTCGGCGACAAAATAGTCGCCCGAGCCGTTCTTGCCGTTCGTGTCATAGCCCTCGACAATGCCGCCGATCAAGAAGCTCGGATCCAGACCCATGCGGTCGAGCATGGTGGCGCACATCGAAGACGTGGTGGTCTTGCCATGCGTGCCGGCAACAGCGACGGTGGTGTAGCCGTGACCCAAAGCAGAGAGCATCTTGGCACGAGGCCACACGGGAATGCCCAGCTCGCGAGCGCGCACGAGCTCAGGGTTGGACTCCGGAATAGCGGTGGAGACAACAACCACGTCGGGCTTGACCTCGTCGATCGTGGCGGCCTCATGGCCCACATGCACCTTCACACCAGCGCGGGTAAGCTGGCGGATATAGCGTGACGTCTTAAGGTCGGAGCCGGTAACGGCATAACCGCGCTCGTGCAGAACGAGGGCGATGCCGCTCATGCCGGCGCCGCCGATACCGATAAAGTGGGCGCTCTTAAACTCGGGCGCGGAGGTTGCAGTCTGGGAATCAGCCATGTGCTCGTGTACTCCTTGCGTAAACACTGCCTGTAACCCGTTAACTGTACCGCACCTACCGCATCAGCGCGAGGGCGACCGACGATATCCCGTCTAACTAACGCAAACCCTCTACCGCATCCGCCAGAAGAGCGGCGGCCCTATCCTGGGCCAGACCACGCGCCGCCTGACGCATGGCGTCGCGTGCCGCCGCGTCATCGACCAGGTGCAGCAGCTCATCGGCAAAGGCAGAACCGTCGATATCGGCATCGGCGCAGAGCACGCCGGCCCCGGCGTCGACCAGATAACGGGCATTGGTGGTTTGGTGGTCGGCAGTCGCATGCGGGTACGGCACGAGCACCGAAGGCACGGCGAGCGCAGCGATCTCGGCCACGCTCGATGCGCCCGAACGCGAGAGCACCAAATCGGCAGCAGCCAGCATATCGCCCATGTGGTCGATGTAAGGCTGGACGCGGTAACGCTTCGCCTCCTCGGGCGTCAGCGCCAAAGCGCGCTCGGCCTCCTCAAAGCCGTCGGCACCCG
>DBEXKF010000016.1:0-10453 GCA_048175045.1 Collinsella sp. | reverse complement strand
AGGCTCAAGCTCAGATGCCGTCTCAGACTCGGGCGCCGGTTCAGGCTCGGGCGCCGGCTCAGGCTCGGTCGCGGGAGCGGGTGCAGGTGCCGGCTCAGGCTTGGGCTCGGACTCAGGTGCGGGCTCGGCATCCGGAGCGCTGTAACCCGAGGGAGCGGACTTCTTCTCGAAGGGCAATACAAAAGTCAGGACGTCGTCCTTGTCCTCGTCGGCCCACTCGCTTGCATAACGTGCAACCCAATAGCCAACGGCACGGTGCTTGAGCATCTTGCCAAAGACCGTAAGAAATACGGTGACGAAAGCGACCAGCACCAAGAACAGCGCGAGCGTGACGCCACCGCCGGTAACAATTGCCTCAATACCCGTAGGACGATAGTAGTAGCTATACATACCGACAGAGGCAATGGCGCCAAAGACGACCGTCAAGATCCATGTGACAACGTTGGCGACCAGGCCCGTCAAAAACTCGGGAAGGAACGAAGCACAGAACAGCTTGGTCTTGTTGTGCTTAAACGCCGCCCAGACCTTATCGAGCGAAAACGCGCTCTCGACACGCCCGGTCACCGCAAAGTGCATCACGGCGATGTCGGCGAACATCTTAAAGAAGACACCCAGAATCGCCGAGGCAATTAGCGCCAGGACAAGCAGGCCAAGCGAACCGAACAGCGCAGCCTCGAGCGCATAAGAACCGTAATAAGAATACGAGCCCGCAGCGCCAATTACCACGCCCTCCACCAGCGAAAGCACTACACCGATAACGGGAATGGCAGCGATAACCTCGAGCACGACCGAAATAACGCTCGAAAAGACTCCGAGACCAAACGACGTGGAACGCATCAGCGGACGATCCATGCCGTCATCGATCTTAAGCGACAGATCGCGACCCCACTCGATGCCAAAGCCGGAACCGCACACGCTCGCAATGCAAGCTGCCAAAAAGCCGATGGCAGCCGCAATACCGCCAATAACGGGGATAAACAACACGAGCACCGACACAACGCAAATCAGCGCCGGCAAAAACGCGATTTGGCATACACGCTGAAGCACGCCCGGAGTCTTAGTCATATCTTGGAACGCCTGAGCCACACAGCCCTTTGGCGCATTCGCCACGGGCGGTTGCGGAATAAACTGCTGGGGCTGAGGCTGTCCCTGGGGAGCGGGGCCAGCGGCACCGGCATTAGGAGCACCACACACGCCGCAGAACTTGTCGTTATCGCCCATGGGGGCGCCACACTGCGAGCAGAACATAGAATCATCCCTTCGTATTTTGAACGAATCACTTGAATCGCAAACGATGTCTTTAGCATCATTATTGCCCAATGTGGGGTCAAATACTCAAAGATGACCGATTTGCAAGATACACGGCGCCAGCAGGCGGTTCGTTGAATACGTCTGTGCTAGTTCGTTCCGCGGAAGCCCTTGCCGACGATCTCGGAGCTGTCGACGATCGTGATAAAGGCACCCGGATCGACTTCGCGCGCATAGCGGCGCAGTTGCACGGCCTCGCGACGGCTCAGCACGCTCATGATCACCGTCACGCACTTGCCCGAGAAGGCACCGTAGCCGCGGCTGATGGTCGCCGTGCGGTTGAGATGCTTGACGATAAACTCCTCGACCTTAAGGGGCTCGGAACAAATGACCGTGCAGACTTTGCGCAGGTGAATGCTCTCAATGGCTTTGTCGACCACAAGCGTCTTGGCAAACAGGCCGAGCACGCAATACAGACCGACACGCGGGCCATACAAAAAGGCCGCGATGGTCACGATGCCGATATCGACCAGCAGCAGGGCACGGCCAATCTCGAGCGTCGTGCGGCGCTTGAGGATCATGGCAAGAATGTCCGTGCCACCCGTCGAGGCGCCGATGTCAAAGACAATAGCGCTGCCGAGCGCCGGCAAGATGACGGCAAAGCACAGATCGAGCCACATATCGCCCGTCATCGAGACATCGGTCGGAATAAAGAGCTCAAACAGCGAAACATAGGCGGACAGCGCAAACGAGGCGAAGACACTCCAAAGAATCGCCTTGCGTTCCAAAAAGATAAAGCCCAAAACGACGAGAACCGCGTTGATAATCCACATAAAGACGCCGACGGGAAGGGTCGGGAACAGCGTGGACAGAATGACCGACACGCCCGAGGTGCCGCCAAAAGCAAAGTGATTAGGGGTTTTAAACGCAACGATGGCAAAGGCCGTAAGAATCAGGCCCAGATTGAGCTCGGCAAAAAAGCGCGGGAAACCCGGCTCCTGGCTGCGCTTTTGGCCGGCACGCTCGCCGCGCTCGATATCGGTGCGATCAACCACGCGCTCCATCGGCACTACGGGAGGACGATGCATCTCCTCGGCAGCACGCGATGCCGCCTCTGCCGCGGCGGCCTCAATCGCCCATGCCTTGCTTTCTGTTTCGTGCTCGTCGGCCATTACGGCAACCCCTCGTTAACAATTTGGAAACAATGCGCCCATTAGGGTAACGCGGAACGCGACGATTGCAACCCCTAGTTAGACGAGCGGTATGCCTACATCGGGGGGCATACAAATAACGGCCGGCCACGCTTTTGCTTGCGCGGTCGGCCGTTTAACGTTTTCGCAGATAAAATCTGCCAAAACAAACCTGTCCCTTTTTGGAAGGTTATTCGTGCTGGCTGGTGCGGTGCTCGTACTCCTCGGGGGTGATGACGTCCTCGATGCGCAGGTTGACACCCGCCACCTCAAGGCCGGTCATCGCGGCAAGGCGCTCGGTGACACGTGCCTTGACATCGTCGAAGATCGCGGGCGCATAGGCGCCGTACTCGATGATGACGGAGATGTTGACGACCACGCGATTGTCATCGGTGACCTCGACCGTCACGCCCTTGGTCAGATTCTCGGCACCAAACTGCTCCTGCACAAAATGCATGAGGTTACCCTTCATGCCCAGAACGTGTGGAACCTCGCGAGTGGCCATAGCAACGATCTTTTCGATCACACCGTTGGAATAGGTCAGCGAGTCCTCGGACTCGTCTGTTTCCTCATCATCCTCGTCCGCATCATCGGCGGACTCGGCCTCGACGAGCGCCTCATCCTCGAGCGTTACGTCCTCGGCCTCGGCGGTGACGGTCTCGTCTGCCTCGAGCTCGGTATCGGCCACATCGACCTTCGTGTTAAAAGCCATGGTTCCTCCTTATGCCTGCCGCAGATGCGACAGTCGAATACATATTAGCGGCCGCTAAACAGACGGCCGAAGAAGTTGACGATACCGTTCTCGCCGTCGCGAATCTGGCCGATCACGGCGCCAATCAGCACAAAGAATGCGATGACGAGCGTGTCCCACAGGCCCAACGTAAGTACCAGCACGGCGAGGATAAAGCCAGCCACGGCGCCGAGCGTAGTGTTGGGGTGGCGCACGGCGTAGCTCCAGATAGCAGCGCCCGTACCTTTGATGAGACCCATGGCCTCGTCAAAGTCGTTGACGGCGCTGTCGTGCTGCTCGCCGGCCTCGGGCTTGGTGTCGGCGGACTCGCCTGCTGGCGTAGCGTTCTGGTCGATCGTCAGGCGCGGCGTGCGGGCGGTCTTGTCTTGGTTGGTATCACTCACCGGAAACCTCCACGGTCTGGACGGTAGTCTTGGACGGCAAAAAACGGACGCGCGCGGTCGTGCCCGGCGTGCCGAGCATGGTGTCGCAGGCCTTCTCGATGCGCTGCTGCATCGAGGTGGCAAGGGAGGCGACGTCCTTATCATCGAGCGCGATGGCCTCGACCTTAAAACGAACGCGGGACTCGTCGGGGCCTTGAACGCGTGCCTCGATATGCTCAACCATCACGCGATCATCGCACTCCGCCGCGGCACGGGCGCACGAGGAAAGCGCTGCGAGCGTAACCTCGATATTGCGCTCCCCCGCCGGATGCACGCAGGACGGCTCGCGACGCGCGAACATCAGGCGGAAAAAACCGATGAGCACGCCAAGTGCCACGATAGCAGTACACACCGTAACGACGACGCGAGGCATGGTGTCACGCAACAGCAACATAATGCGATACGTATACGGTCCCCAGAACTGGCAGACAAGCGTACCCAGCGCCACGATGGCGGCGGCAAGATACACGATCGCTAGGGCTCGTTTGAGTACGCGCACGCGCGCTCCCTTCAGGTTTCGGTCCACAGAATGCAAGACGATTCGCATCATTATAAAAGAGCCGGGTCCGGTGCCATACGCACGCGGATCCGGCTCATCTATTCCACGAGGCTTGCATGCTCGCTTCATTATGCCCAGATATGCACGGCTTAACCCGTGCAGGCGCTACTCCTCCTCGAGGGCAGCGATGACCTCGTCGGTCATGTCCATGGTGCTGTAGACGTCCTGGACGTCGTCGAGCTCCTCGAGACGGTCGATGAGGCGCTGAACCTTCTTGGCGTCGGTACCGGAGACCTCGGTCGGGGTAGTCGGGACCATGGTGGTCTCGGAGCCCTTGACCTGGATGCCCTGCTCCTCGAGTGCCTTGGAGACAGCCATGACGTCGTTGGCAGCGGTCCAGACGATCCACTCCTCGCCAGCGTCCTCGTAGTCCTCGCCGCCGGCCTCGGCGATGGCCATCATGAACTCATCCTCGTCACCGGCAGCACCGTTGGCGATCATGGTCTCCTTCTTGGCGTTCTCGTCCAAGATCTCCTTGGCGACGACGATCTGGCCCTTGCGCTCAAACTGGAAGGCGACGGAGCCGGAGGTGCCCAGGTTGCCGCCAGCGTGGGAGAAGGCGGAACGGACATCGGCGGCAGTGCGGTTGCGGTTATCGGTCAGGCAGTCGACGTAGACGGCGACACCGGCGGGACCATAGCCCTCGTACACGATGTTCTCGTAGACAGCGGCGTCGGCACCCGAACCGAAGGCCTTGTCGATAGCGGACTTGATCTTGTCCTTAGGCATGGACTGAGCCTTGGCCTTGGCAACAGCAGCGGCGAGGCTGGCGTTGTTCTCAGGCAGCGGGTCGCCGCCGAGACGGGCAGCAACGGTGATGTTGCGGCTCAGCTTGGAGAAGAGGGCGGAACGCTTGGCGTCCTGCGCGCCCTTACGATGCTTGGTTGTGGCCCACTTAGAGTGTCCGGACATACGTGTCTCCTATCGGTTTCGACCTAAAGCCCAGCGCAGATGCTCGGGCAATATAAACAAACGTCGTTATGATATACCTACTGGCCTGCGAGATAAACCCCAAAATGAAGGCGTCGTGATGATACAGCCCCTTGGTGCAAAGAAACCTGACCCCCAATGCACCAAGTTAGGACCAGAGGAAGTCGCTGCGGGTGACGGTGGCGCCGGTGGCGAAGGGCATGCAGGCGATGACCGGATACAGGTAGCGCATGTAGGTCGAGCCGTTGCACGGGCCAATCAGGCACACGGCAAGCACGCCCAGCAGCGGCACCCAGATCGCCAGCGCACGCCATGAATGACGACGCAGCAGGTAGACCACCACGGCGATCATGATCCACACATAGGTGGCCGAGCTCATGGTGAGCGAGATAAACGGGATGCGCTGCACCGCCACGCGGTACAGGTTGATCAGGTGGTCGCACCAGCGCACAACCTTGCTATCGACCGGATGGAAGTCGAAGTACTTGAGGTTATCGGGCTTTGCCATTATCTCGGCACTGCGCGCCGTGCTGTAGACCCACGCATCGCGGGCACTCGGATAAAAGTAGCCGTAGTAGTTATTGATGAGCGCCGAGATATAGCACTCGGGATCCTTTTTGAACATCTGGGCCCACACCTCAAAATAGGCCTTGATGTCCTCCTGCGAGGCGTACTCGTTGAAGCAATTTTTGACAGCGTCCGACTTATCCGGGTTGTAACGGCGGCCCAGATTCTCGTACTTGAGCACACGGTCGATCACGGCACGCTCTTCGTCGGTCACCAAGCCGTCGCAAGGAGCCTCCACGATGGTGCCGTCCTCCTTAACCGTGGGGTTGACACCCGAGTTGAGGCCGTCGTGCTTTTGGACGAAACGAGCCGTCTGCTGGAACGGAATCGAGAGGATTTCGCGCTTGGAACCAGGCGTGATGTCGTGCGCCGGCATAAAGACCTTGGTGAAGTACATATTGGAGGCAAGACAGAGCGCAAGCACCGCAAGAACGCCCACCCAGCGGAAACGCGGGATGGCGCCCGAAGGCTCAGCACCAGCCTGTTTGGCCGCACGACGAGCCACATGCGCGTCCCACGCGCAAAACGCCGCCGCGATCACGCATGCCGCCAGGGGAAACACCAGGCCGCCATTGCGCAGAAACGTGGAACCCATGGCGCCCAGAGCGAGCAGCAGCCAGTCGTGGCGCGCAAAGAGCACAGGCCTCTGTTCGCCTGCACGCTCGACATTGGCATCGCGACGGGGCAGGCCGCAGGCCACGAGCTTCACGGTCTGCACCAACAGCACCAAAAACGCGTCGGCAAACAGCACGTCTTTGGTAAGCAAGGCCGCGTAGTTGGAGAACATGGGCATAAACACAAAGAACAGCAGGATTACGCCGCGGACCGGCAGGCTCACGCCCAGCTTGTGCAGCGACGAGATGGAATAGGCCATGCAGGCGGCCGTAATGACGAACTGAGCGCAGGTGTAGATGGCAAGACCTGCGTTGGCGCTGTTGAACAGTGAAAGCCCCAGCTGGACGCACGAACCGATGATAGCCGTATGCACCACGGGGTGATGTCCGTTGAGCAGCACATTGGGATTGAGCAGACGCAGGTAGTCACTCGTGCCGTTGGGGTAGTTGAACCACTGGCGAATCTGCGCACCCGTATCTCCCATAAAAAGGCCGGGCAGCGAAGCGATGAGCGTGGGCGCCCAGGCGATCATAAGCACCAGGAAGGGCCCGGCAAAGGGATGGACCGAGAGCACGGCGTGAGCCACACGCCATACGCGGCCAAAGTGCGCTTCGGAAAACGGAATGCGCCGAGAGCTCAGCCAATCTAGACACTCAAAGGCAAGGTAGAAGGCAACGACCGCCAAGAGCATCCAGCCCGCACCGCCTATCCAGGCGCAAATGATGCGTGCCTTGTCGCCGAGCACGATCTCGGCCGAATCGGTGAGGTCGTAGCTACGGCCAAACACCATGCAGACGGCAAAGAACAGCGACGGAAGAATCACCGAGGGACGCCAAGCGTCGCCGCGGCCAAAAAATACGTAGCGAAACGGCAGCGTGAGCAGGCAGGCAAGCGCAAGCAGCATGACCGCGTCGGTATGGCCGGCAAACGAGAGGAGCACCTCGTAGCACACGTACAGCATGCCTGAGGCTTTGGGGTCAATCGCCAAGACTGCATTGCTCGACACCGGGGCGGGATCGATAGAAAACGCCGTGGTCGCCAACAGCGCGAGCAAAAATGCGATGAGCGTCTGCTTGGCGGGGTAGCGCTTAAACCAGACGATGCGGGCAGCGTCGCGCGCAGCCGTTGTGGAGAGGTCGGAATCCTTCACAGTTCGAAAGCCTTTCTAGAAACCTATCAAACTCGGCAAGACCACCACAAAGGTGCCTGTCCCCTTTGTGGTGGTTTTGGTGGTTAGGCGTCCAGGTAGACGCGCTGGGGCTGGTTGCGGTGTCGGGCGAAGATGATGAGCGCCAGGCCCGCGATTACGAGCGGCAGGCTCAGCAGCTGACCCATGGTGATGACGCCGCCCAGCAGATAGCCCAGCTGCGCATCGGGCACGCGCACAAACTCAATCAAAAAGCGAACGATGCCGTAGCCCATCACAAAGACGCCCATAAACGTACCCTGGGGCAATAGCGGCTTTTTGCGGCTGAGCACCTGCAGGATGCAAAAGAGCACGATGCCCTCAAGAAACGCCTCGTAGAGCTGGGAGGGATGGCGCGGCATATCGCCCGCGGTGCCGCCAAAGATCACGCCCCAGGGCAGATCGGTCGGCTTGCCCCACAGCTCGCCGTTGACAAAGTTGGCGCAGCGCCCCAGGCACAGGGCCAGCGGAGCACCGATCACGGCAAGGTCGGCGATAGTCCAGGCGTCGAGCTTGTACATGCGGCACACGATGATGCCGCCCAAGATGCCGCCCACCAGGCCACCGTGGAAGCTCATGCCTCCCTCGTTGGTGGCAAAGATCTCGAGCGGGTGGGCCAAATAGTAGCCATCACCGTAAAAGACGACGTAAAACAGGCGCGCGCCGATAATAAGGCCAAAGACCGCGCCGACCACGACGCTCGTCAGGTCATCAATCGTAATGTCGAAGCCCCAACGACGTTGCGTGCGGTACATAACGACCGCCGTGAGCAGAGCGCCGACCACGTAGGCCAGACCGTACCAGTAGATGGTGATGGGGCCCGCCGAGATCGCGACGGGATCAAGCATATGGTAGAGGTCGTTGAGCATATCGATCCCCTGCTCCCTACATACAAATGCGGCCGCGGGCCTTACGCTCGCAGCCGCATATTTGGGCGTAACGTCTATGCGGAGCGTACCGTCCGCAGCTTTCGCATCTTAGAACGGTGCGTACTCGTCGTACAGGTCCTCGGCCTCGCCGGAAGCATTGACCTGCTCAACGCGGGTAACGCCGGGCACGTGCTCCTTCAGGATGCGCTCGATGCCCATGGAAAGGGTTAGCGAGCTCATGGGGCAGCCGGCACAGGCGCCCTGCAGCTCCAGCTTGACGACGCCCTCGTCGTCGACGCCCACATACTCCATATCGCCACCGTCGGCCTGCAGGTTGGGGCGAATCTCTTCAAGAACCTTCTTAAGCAGCTCTTCGTTAACAGCCACAGGGGCTCCTTTCTCACAACAACGCGGGCACGCCCGCGGACAGAAGCTATGTTACTACAGCCATGTACCCGCTCACGAGCCGTCCATGCGCGCAGACGCGACTTTCACGAGTAGTCAATTTGGGACGGGGCTCTTTTGGCTGTTTTGCCGCCAGCTGGCGTTGGCACGCGCTACTGCTGAGCCTGTCCCCCGGTACCAATCTGGACATCGACGATGACCTGGCGGTAGCTGATGCCGCAGGAGTCGAGAATGCGGCGGCTGATACGGCCGTCATCGGTGTCGGCATACTTGTTGTCCAGGTAGACGACCTCGCCCACGCCCACCTGCGCCAGGATCTTGGCGCAGTCGTGGCACGGGAACAGCGTGACGTAGACCGTGGAACCCTCAAGGTCTTTGAGCGAGCCGCGGTAGTTGAGCACGGCGTTTGCCTCGGCATGCACCACGTAGTTGTGCTTGTCCTGCAACGGGTCATCGCTCGTGCCCCACGGGAAAAAGTCATCGTTGAGTGCCGAGGGCGTACCGTTGTAGCCCACCGAAAGGATGCGGTGGTTGGTGTTGGCGATGCACGCGCCCACCTGCGTGTTGGGGTCCTTACTGCGGCGCTGCGCGGCGATGGCCACGCTCATAAAGAACTCATCCCAGCTAATAACGTCGCGGCGCTTGCCCGACGCAGTTTGATGAAGATCGTCCGACATGGCAGACACCTCCGTAATCGCAATAGTTTGACCCATTGTAGCAGGTGAAAGGTGGAAGCGTTTGTCCCACCGGCGCCCTCACTTTTACACGCGGCGGGGCTTTTGGTTGATGTGGTAGAGCTCGGCGAGACCCCGCAGCGTCAGCGCATCGTCGACCGTCAGGCTATGGCCGACCAGAGCCGCAAGCGCCTCGGCATCGTCGCCGGTAATGACGATGGGCACGTCGCCCTCCCCCGCGGCCTTGGTCGCGCGCATCTCGGCGAGCACCATGTCGAGCATGCCGTCGATGCGGGCTACCTCGCCCAAGACCACGCCCGAGCGCATGGCCTCGCGCGTGTTGCGGCCGATGACGTGCGTTGGCGCCGAGGGCTCAACCTGGGGTAGGCGCGCTGCTGCCGCCGAAAGCGAACGGGCGCCGAGCGCCAGACCCGGCGCGATAACGCCGCCCACAAAGGTACCGCACGCGTCGATGACCTCGATATTGGTCGTAGTGCCCAGGTCGATCACGATGCACGGAGAGCCATAAACGGCCCGGGCCGCCACGGCGTCGGCGATGCGGTCGGGGCCGATCTCGGCCGGGTCGTCATAGTGGACGGGCATGCCGGTCTTGAGGCCCGGCCCCACCGTGAGCACGCGCCCCGTGCAGGTGCGGGAAAGCGCCGTCTTCCACGGGCGCTCGAGCGCCGGCACCACGCAGCTCAGCACTGCGGCTGCGGGCACAAGCGCGCCCGGCATGCCCGCATCGGCTGCCAGTGTGCCCATGACCTGCGCGAGCCTCATGCGCGCCTCGTCTGCCGTAATGCTCGACGGCGTCGTGATCTCGCACGTCGCGAGCGGGCGCTCCTGCGCCGCGGCCGAATCCTCGGCAAACAGGCCAAAGCGAATGAACGTGTTACCCACGTCGACCGTCAATATATATGCGCATCCATTAAGCATCGTCAACGCTCCTTTCGTCTGCCCAGCAGTATATCCCGATGATTATTCTGGGACGGGGATTTAAAAATCATTGCGTACCTAATGATTTTTAAATCCCC
>DBEXKF010000015.1:0-4888 GCA_048175045.1 Collinsella sp. | reverse complement strand
GGCGCTTGAGCTGCGAGCGCGCCACCGAAGCGGCAACGAGCTTACGCGAAGATTTACCGGCACACACGCGGTCGAGCGCCTCGAGCGACAGCGCAGCACCCAGCCGCAGCGGATCGCAGCCAAAAGCCGACGCCACTGTGTTGTCCACAACCAGCAGCGCGCGGGCCTCACGAGCCGCGCGGCCCAGAGCGCGAAGGTCAGACACACGCAGACCAAACCCGCCGATGGAGTTGACGAACCACCACAGGTGCGGACCCTCGGCATCAAACGAAGCATCAAAGCCCTCGGACGCGGCGGCAAACGCTGCAGCCGACGGCTCATCCACCATAGCCACGTCGCAGGCATCAAAGCCGCTCGCAAACGCTTCGGTAAAGTCATCCGCAAAGGCCACCAGGCGGTCACCGGGACGCACGATTCCCAGCAGAGACAGCGCCGCCGGTACATGCGGGACCGCAACAAGACGCGCCTCACGTGCGCCGGACCTCAAAGCCCAAGCCACTTCAATCTGTTGTACGCCCATACGGCACCGTCCCTTCAAAACAAAAACCCACGATGCGGGTGTTCCCCGCATCGTGGACAACGGCTGCAGTATAGCGCCGACATGCGACGAATCGCCTAGATGTTGAGCGCGTGGTAGGTCACGCTCGCACCCGGAGCGTCAACGGTCACGCCATAGGCCTCGGGATAGATGCGCGTCGAGAACACGAGCGCGCCATCGTTCACAAACACCTCGACCGACGAGACATCGCCAACAATGCGCACGTTACGAACCTCGTCGACGGGCTCCCAACGCACGGTACGACCGCAGCCGGCAGAAGCGCGACCCTCATCGGTAAATCGCATCTCAAAGCGCGAGGGCAGTTCGCCCTCGGCGGGCACAAACGCCAGCTTCAGCTCGCCGTCAACGATCGCGGTAAACGCGCCGCCGACACCGTCGACAACAACGTCAAAGCAGGTATCGTCGGCAACCTTCAACGAGCCCTCCCCCACACGCACCGAGGCATAATGGTGCTCGATCTCGCGCGCCGGCTGCTGCAGCACCACGCCGCCGGCACCGGCTGTAAGCTCACGCGGCACCGTCATGCAGTGCTGCCAGCCGCACACCGCGGTGGGTACGTTGCCATAGGTCGGCTCATCGGGCATGCCCATCCAGCCGATTAGAATATGGCGACCGTCCTCGGACGTAAACTCCTGCGGAGCATAGAAGTCAAAACCGGCGTCCCACAGACGGAAATCGCCCAGCTCATAGGCACCGTCACCACCGGTAATGTCGCCCGTTACAGGCATGTAGCCAGCGGCATACACATTACCGCGGTCCCAACGACCGCCCTCGAGCCCCTGGGGGGAGAAGGACAGCCACTTCGCCGGTACACCGCCATCCGTCTCAATCTCCAGATACCCCGGGCACTCCCACATAAAGCCAAAACGCTCGGGCGTAGACACGCGGCTCTCGAGCTCCCAGCTCAGCATATCGGCCGAGCCATACACCAGGATCTCGCCCACATCGCGCCCGGCACCCTCGCCATGCATGGCGCAAAAACGGCTCTCGACGTGCGGCCCGTCAACTCGACGACGCGCGCCCAGCACCATGTGATAACGCCCATCATCATCGCGCCACACCTTGGGGTCACGCACGTGGCAGGTCAAATCCTCGGGATAATCCTCGGACGCCAGCACCACGCGCTTTTGGCTAAACGTCTGTCCATCGGCGCTCTCGACATACACGGTATCGGCGCGACGGCCGGTGTTGACATAGTCATAAACGCCGTCCGCACCGGGGAGCTTAACGTTGCCGGTATAGAGCACGCGAATGCGACCGTCCTCGACCAATGCCGAGCCCGAGTACACACCATGGCAGTCGAACGGCTCATCGGGAAGCAGCGGCGCGCCAACATATTCCCAGTTCATAAGGTCGCGGCTCGTGGCATGGCCCCACATCTTGACGCCGCCGTTCACATCAAACGGAGCATACTGGAAGTATGCGTGAAACACGCTATTGGCCTGGCAAAGACCGTTGGGGTCGTTGAGCCAGCCCGCCGGCGGCATAATATGGAAGCGCTGGCCATACGCGCCATGACCGCACTCAGAGGCGGCGGCGTCAACAGCGGCGACCAGCTTTGCAAGGTCGCGACCAAGTGCATTAGACATATCAAAGTCCTAACGGATCGAAAGTTACAAGGCACAAGAGATCGGCACCAGATACGGGAAACGCCCGCGAGCATACAACCCGCGGGCATCCCCTCAATCAAAAGCTCTTAGGCCTGCTCGGAAGCCTTGGGCTCGTCCTTGTACAGGACAAACGAAACAGCAAAGGAAACCAGCGCGGCGACCGCAAACATGATCGCGTACTGCACGGGCTGGGCCAGGCACAGCAGGATACCGAAGATACCGGTAACGCCCGTGCCGGAGGCGGCCAGCGAAGTGAGCGCGCAGACAAGGGCACCGCAACCGCCGCCGATGCAGCCGGCGATGAAGGGCTTAAAGAAGCGCAGGTTCACACCAAAGATGGCAGGCTCGGTAATGCCCATGAAGGCGGACAGGGCCGAAGGAAGCGCCAGACCCTTGATCTTGGCATCGCGGGTCTTAAATGCAACGGCGAGCGCGGCACCACCCTGGGCGATGTTGGCGGCACTGGCGATGGGCAGCCAGTAAGTCACGCCGTACTGGGCGAGCTGGCCCAGGTCGATGGCGGTGTACATCTGGTGGATACCGGTAACGACCGTGGGAGCATAGAACAGGCCGACGATAAAGGAACCGATGCCGAAGGGCAGGGTGAGCAGGGCCCGGATCAGACCGAGAATGGCGTTCTCAGCCCAGACAAAGATGGGGCCGACGGCAACGAGAGTCACGAGCACGGTCACGAACACCGAGACGAGCGGGGTCACAAAGAGGTCGAACATCTCGGGGACAACCTTGTGGAGGCGCTTCTCCAAGAAGGCGAGGATGGCGCAGGCGATAACGATGGGGATCACGTGGCCCTGATAACCGACCCACTCAAAGCTGTACACACCGGGAATGACGTTGACCATGGTCTGCACGCCCTCGGAGGCAACCGTGTAGGCGCTCTGCAACGAGGAGTTGATGAACGCACCACCGACGACGGCGCCCAGATACGGGTTGGCTCCAAAGGCCTTAGCGGCGGAGTAACCGATCAGGATCTGCAGGATGCCAAAGGACGTTCCCGAGACCAGGTCGGCAATCTTGTAGATAAAGTTATTGGTGTCGAGCGCGATAAAGCCGTTGGAGGCCATAAAGTTGAGGGCACTCATAATGCCCAGCAGCAGGCCCGAAGCCACGATGGCGGGGATGATGGGGACAAAGACGTCGCCGAGCACCTTAATGGCACGCATAAAGATGTTCTGCTGCTGCGCCGCGGCCTCCTTGACCTCGGCCTTGGTGGCAGCCTCGACGCCGCTGAGCGCAATGAACTCGTCGTAGACCTTGTTGACGGTGCCGGTGCCAAAAATAATCTGGAGCTGGCCTTGGGCCTCAAAGACGCCCTTGGCGCCGTCAATATTCTCGAGGGCCTCCTTGTCAACCTTCGCGTTATCGGCAATCACCAGGCGCAGACGCGTGGCGCAATGCGCGGCAGAGACGACGTTGTCGGCGCCACCGATGTTGTCGAGCACCTCTTGGGCTGATTTGCGGTAGTCCATGACTTCCCTTTCCTCCAACGGGCGCATGTGCACCCGACCATCTTTGACACTTACACTGTAATCGTTTTCAGTTTCATATGCCTGTAATCGTTTTCACAGAAGGGTGAACGGTAGGAAAATGCCGGTGAATGGTAGTTTTACGGCAAAAACAGGGGCCTCAAAGGCAGGCAGACATGCCCAAAGCCTAGACATTCATAAGTTGATGGCCGAGTTTGAGCGTCTTGAGACCGCTCTCCCCCTCCACGCCATCGAGCGTGTTGAGCAACATATTGGTCGCCTCGACGCCACTGGTCAGGTAGCCATAATGCACGGTGGGAATGCCGCCCGTCAGCGCGCGCAAAAACGCGTTGTCGCCAAAACCGCTCACGCGGTGTATACCCTCGCCCATGCCGCGAACCTCATCGATGGCACGCAGCGCGCCCGCCGCCATGGTGTCGGTCGCGCACGCGATAAACGAAACGTCGGGGTCGACGGAAAGCAGTTCACGCGCCGCACCATAGCCCGAGTCGAGCGTAAACGAGCCCAGGCGAATCAAGGCGGCATCGAGCGGGTTGCCCGCGGCGCGCAAGCCGGCCTCAAAACCGCGACGGCGGTCATAACCGGCCGCGCGGTCCTCTTCGGTAACTCCAATATAGGCAATCTTGCCGTCCACGCGACCCGCAAGCGCCTGGCCCAGCTCAAAGGCAGCCTCGTAATCGTCGTGATAGACGCACGCCGCGCCCTCGACGTTTTGGCCGATCAGCACAATGGGCACACGGCACGATTCAATCGCCCGACGGTGCTCGTCGGTGATCATGGTTGCCACGAGCACGATGCCATCGACCGGGTGATTTTGGAATAGATCAAGATATTCGAGCTCGCGACCGGCCGCGTTGTCGGTATTGGCAAGCAGCATCTGGTACCCGCGGCGACTGAGCACCTGGCCAATGCCGGCGGTAATGCGGCTCACGGATTCCGAGTTAATCTTGGGCACGATGACGCCGATGAGCTTGGTGGAGCCGGTGCGCAGCGCACGAGCCTGGCTGGATCGCACGTATCCTGTCAGCTCAATCGCCTTCTTAATGCGCTCGGCCTTGTCCGTCGATATGTAGCCACCGTTGAGGTAGCGCGAGACGGCGGCGCTCGAAACGCCGGCCAGCTCGGCCACATCCTTCATCTTTACCACGAGCACCCCTGACAACGAATTCACAAGCACCATGATAGCTGCCTTGCCAGCAAATTGAGTAAATAGA
>DBEXKF010000014.1:0-1640 GCA_048175045.1 Collinsella sp. | reverse complement strand
CCAGCGGTCGCAGCTGACGGGCGATTTCCTTGTTGATATCGCGGGCACGGGTCAGGTGCTCGTCCATCGACTTGATCTTCTTGAGCGCACGCTCCTTGCGACGCTTGTGCTTGGAGATGCCGGCAGCCTCCTCAATGAGGGCACGGCGCTCCTCGGGGCGGCTCTGCAAAATGGCATCGAGCTTGCCCTGGCTGATGATGGAATGCGTATCCTTGCCCAGTCCCGAATCGTGCAGGATGTCCTGGATGTCCATCAGGCGGCACGGGCTCGAGTTGATGAGGTACTCACTCTCGCCCGAGCGATACATGCGGCGGGTGATGGCCACCTCGTCAAAGTCGACGGGCAGCATATGGTCCGAGTTGTCGAGCACCAGCGTGACCTCGGCCACACCCACCGGCTTGCGCGCCGACGAGCCCGAGAAGATGACGTCTTCCATGGCCTGGCCGCGCAGCTGCTTGGCGCTCTGCTCGCCCAGGACCCACAGAATCGAGTCGGAGATGTTCGATTTTCCCGAGCCGTTGGGACCGACGATGACGGTCAGGCCCGGCTCAAATGACATATGGGCGCGGTCGGCAAACGACTTGAACCCTTTGAGCGTGAGGGACTTGAGATACACGGTTCCTCGCTTACACGTGCTTCTTATTCAGAATCACGCCGTTGGTGGTGTAACCCATGCGGTCGAGCGCTTCGAGCGCGGCGGCTCCCTCGGCTTCCTTCTTTGAGGAGCCGGAGCCGCGACCCTGACGAATACCATCGATCAACACCACGGCGGTAAAGGTGGGCGCATGCGCCGGGCCCTCGGAGCCAACGAGCTTATACGCCGGGGGCTCGTGACCGTCGGCTTGCACGCACTCCTGCAAAAACGATTTGGGGTTCGCAGGATGCTCGGCACGCTCGGAAGCCAAATGCGGCTTAAGCGTACGGTGAATGAACTCCGCAGCCGCATCCCAGCCGGCATCCAGGTACAGCGCGCCCACGAGCGACTCATAGACGTTCTCGAGCGCCGAATGCAGGCCTCGCGCACCGGTACCGGTCTCGGAGGCACCAAAGATGATGATGTCGTCAATGCCCAGCTCGTGAGAAACCTCGGACAGCGTAGCGCCCGAGACAAGCGACACCTTCAGGCGCGTGAGCTTGCCCTCGTCAAACTCCGGATAGGACTCAAACAGGGAGCGTGCGACCACAGCGCCTAAAATGGAATCGCCCAAGAACTCAAGGCGCTCATAGCTGGCAGAAACCGGCTGGCCCTCGACTGCCGAGGGATGCGTAAGCGCCGCGCGCAGCAGCACCTTATTGTTGAACTCGTGGCCCAGGATTTCCTGGGCGCGCGTAAGTCGTTCGGATAAAGCCAAGACTTAGGCCTCCTTGGCAGCTTCGATAGCGTCGACGGCGTCGGCGACAGAGTTGAGCGAGAGCAGGGTCTCATCATCGATCTCGAGGTCGAACTCGTCCTCGATAGCCGTAACCAGCTGCAGGCGCTCGAGCGAGTTGGCATCGAGGTCGTCAAAGGTGGTCTCATCGCTAATTTCGGCAACATCGACGCCCAGAACGTCAGCAGCGACCTCGGCGATCTTGTCGAAGATTTCGGAGCGGTCCATAGCGCTTCCTCTCATAGTGCATGAATACCAAAAGAATGGTAC
>DBEXKF010000013.1:0-3567 GCA_048175045.1 Collinsella sp. | reverse complement strand
CTCGATGCGAACGCCCATGGCAAAGGTCTTTTGTGCGAGGGCCACGTTGTGGTCCTTAAGGAGCTCAAAAATATCGCGAGCAGAATGCCCGCAGGCGAGGATGAGGTGCTTTGTCTCGATTGGCTCGTAAGCGGCGTCTTGGGACGATTGGACATCAATACCGGTGATGGCGCCAGACGCGTCGATGCGAATATCGACGAGCTTCGTTCGATAACGGACGACACCTCCGAGCTGCTCGATGCGCTGGGATATAGCGGTGACAACCTTGGGAAGGATGTCGGAGCCAATGTGCGGCTTGGCATCCCACAGAATATCGCGGGGCGCACCCGCTTCGACGAAGGTTTCGAGGATAAGGCGATGGGCGGGATTTTTGGTTCCCGTATTGAGCTTGCCGTCCGAGAAGGTCCCCGCGCCGCCCAGACCAAACTGGATATTGCTCTCGGGGTCGAGGATGCGCTCCTTTAGAAAGAGGTCGATCGCCTGCGAGCGGCGAAATGCCGGGTCGCCGCGCTCGATGAGCAAGGGCTTAAGACCTGCTTCGGCGAGCGTGAGCGCAGCGAAAAGGCCGGCGCATCCGGCGCCGACAACGACAGGGCGTTCTTGAGGTGCGTCGGAGACGGGGGAGGGGAATGAAGGCTCATCGTCTTCTATCGCGCGTACGCGCGAGCGGTCACGCTCGGCAACGCTGTCGACCGCTTCTCGCTCGAGGTGGGGACTAGTCAGCTCAACACGAAAGCTCAGGATAAAATGGACGTCTCGTTTTTTGCGAGCGTCGATTGACTTGCGGTGGAGCTCGATGGACTTGATCTCGGAGTCCTTGCAACGTAGGACGCGCTTGGCGACTCGCTTGCCAACAATGAGGCAGGCATTTTCATCGCCGGCTTCATCGAGCGACGCGTTGACTTGGGCGATTTCGATCATCGAGGTCTCCTTAGAGGCAAGAAAGAGGCCGTCCGGTATCCCAGACGGCCCGAATGCGTTTTTGATTATAGACTGAGCGGCTACAGGCTGCTTGCAGCGCGAATGCCCGAGAGCCAGGCCCACGCAAGGTTAAAGCCTCCGCAATCGGCGTCGATGTCGAGCGCTTCGCCGCAGACGTAAAGCGGGGCGTCGACAACGCTGCGCGCGCGTAGACTGGGTGTTGAGATGCTCTCGACAGATACGCCACCACGCGTGACCTGCGCCGAGCGCTCCTCGGCTGTTCCCTCGACGAGCAACTTAAAGTGCTTGAGGATCGAGACCAGGTGGATGACATCGTTGGAGCCTGGATGGCACTGCTCGAACGCTGTACAGACGACGCGGGAGAGTTGCGGGGCGAGCATGCCGTCGAGCCAACGGGGATCGCGGGGCGAAAAGCCGCCGAGCAGCTCAACGCGCCGGTTGAGCATATCGAGCAGCTCGTCTTTGGAGAGGTCGGGGAAAACGTCGAGCAGGATCGTATCGCCGCGCTGGATACGACGGGAGAGGTTGAAGACAGCGACGCCCGAGATGCCGAAGGCTCGAAACAGTACTTCACCGTCTTCGTGCCAGAGCTCACTATGGTTACGGGTGAGCGTCAAGCGGGCGCGGACGCGCAGACCATCCAACGTCTTGAGTGCCGCCCGATCGCCAACGACCGTTGCCGATACGGGGCAGAGGATGGGGCGCAGCGAAGTGAGGGGGAGGCTAAACGTATCGGCGATACCGGTGGGGTTGCCGCCCGTGGCGATAATTACGGCATGTGCCTGCAGGGCCTCGTTCTTGCGAGGGACATCGGCGAGCGTTTTCCGAAGCGAGCGGAGCTCCGATTTTCGGTCGTCGTGCTTTTTTGCCTTGAGCGCCCGCGCTGGACGGTCTATTTGGAGTGCCCAGCCTTCGGAAACTTTGTGCGCCGAGGCAACGTTGGCTCCGCAGATTAAGGTGATACCTAGGCGGTTGCAAACGTTGAGAAGCGCGTCGCGCACCGATTCGGCGCGAAGGGAGCGCGGGTACAGCCGGCCTTCCTCGGAGGTTGTCATGATGCCCAGCGAGGAGAAGAAACCCATAAGCTCTTGTTCGGGCTGGGGGCCCATGACGGATTCGACGAATGCGGGGTGGTTATACCGCTGAGGATCAATCGATTCGTTGGAGAGGTTGCAGCGGCCGTTACCGGTCGCAAGGAGCTTAAGGCCGCAGGCGACATCGCGCTCAACGATGCAGACGCTTTTGCCAGCACGTGCGGCCGTAATGGCGGCGGCGAGGCCTGAAGCCCCGCCGCCGATTACCAGGACGTCATAGAAGGCGCTCGTGTTCACTTAGGCCTCGTCGGTCTCGTGCGGGGTAATGGCCTCGACGGCAGAGACTGCCTTGGGCAACATGCCATCGGGCAGCGCGGTCTCGACCTCGCCCTTATCGCAGGCCTCGGCGAGTGACGGATTGATGGGAAGCGTGCCCAAGATGTCGAGGTTATAGCGCTCTGCGACCTCGGGGAGCTTGCTCTTGCCAAAGACCTCGATCTTCTTGCCGCAGTCGGGGCACTCAATATAGCTCATGTTTTCGACGATGCCCAGAATGGGGACGTTCATCTTCTCGGCCATGTTGACCGCCTTGGCGACGATCATCGAGACCAGATCCTGCGGGCTCGTGACGATGACGATGCCGTCGACGGGCAGTGACTGGAAGACGGTGAGAGCGACGTCGCCTGTTCCCGGAGGCATGTCGACCAGCAGGTAGTCGATGGGGCCCCACGAGGTCTCGCTCCAGAACTGCCTAATGGCGCCTGCGATGACCGGACCGCGCCAAAGGACGGGGTCGGTCTCGTTTTGGAGCAGAAGGTTGGAGCTCATGACCTTGACGCCGTGCTCGGAGATTTCGGGCAGCATGAGGTTGCCAAGGGCATGGACGTGGCGTCCGCTCATGCCGAACATCTTGGGGATAGAGGGACCGGTGATGTCGGCATCGAGGACGCCGACCTTGTGGCCGTGACGGGCAAGCTCGGTGGCGATGGCACCGGTGACAAACGACTTGCCGACACCGCCCTTGCCGGAAAGCACGGCGATGACGCGTTTGACCTCGGACAGCGTGTTCTCCTCAAATTGCGACGGCGACGTTTGTCCGCCGGCGGCCTGTGCGTGCTCGCAACCCATGTATGACTCCTTTGTATATGTTGGGGCCGGAGCCCCGTGATGTGACACGAGCGTCATTGTACCCTCGTTTGCGAGCGGGAGTCATTTGCGATGCATTTGGGCCGAGCGTGCTTGCAATACGATGGGTCCAAGCGAATGGGCGGGCTTACTGAACTTTGCTAGCGAACTCGAGGTATTGCATGCGCTGCAGCTTGTCGATCGTCGAGGCGTATGGGCTGTCTTCAGATTCCAAGTCGTAGCGCAGCCCGTCGGCACCAAGGTAGCCGGCGACATTGATGGTGGGCACATCTGACCTTGTTGCAAGCAGAGCCTTTTGATAGTCGGTGAGCGGGGCGCCGATCTTATTAAGGGTAATGGCTGCAATCTCGTTTGCCCCGACGGTGTCGTAGACGTTGAGCTCGGTATTGCCGGCGATTTCATAGTTAGCCCAGACAAAATATGTCGACTGATAGATACGGAAAGC
>DBEXKF010000012.1:0-4127 GCA_048175045.1 Collinsella sp. | reverse complement strand
AGGTGAGCACCGATACGCCGTGGGAGGACTTGCCCCCTCGCGTGCGTCGTGCATTCTTGGATGGCCTGGGCGATACGAAGATCTCGGTCGACTACCAAAAGCTCGACGGACGTCGCAGCCAGTGGGATACCAAGTTTTCGGGCGTTCGCAACATCCTGTACGAACGCTATACCGAGACGACGAACGAGAACACCAAGGCGCGCCTGGAGAAGTACATTCGCGAGGAGCCGTGCTCGACCTGCCACGGCGCTCGTTTGCGCTCCGAGATGCTCGCCGTCACCGTGGGCGGTAAGTCCATTTACGAGGTTTGTTGCCTGTCGTGCCGTGAATCGCTCGAGTTTTTTGAGGGCTTGGAACTCACCGAGCGCCAACAGTTTATCGGCGGGCGCATCGTTAAGGAAATCCTGGAGCGCCTGCGCTTTCTGGTCGATGTCGGACTTGACTATCTGACACTCGATCGTGCCTCGGCGACGCTTTCCGGTGGCGAGGCACAGCGTATTCGACTGGCAACGCAGATCGGCGCGGGTCTCATGGGCGTGCTCTATATTCTGGACGAGCCCTCGATCGGTCTTCATCAGCGTGACAACGAGCGCTTGATCAAGACGCTCGAGCGCCTGCGCGATATCGGCAATACCGTTATCGTCGTCGAACACGACGAGGATACAATTCGTGCCGCCGATTACGTGATCGACATGGGGCCCGGCGCCGGCGTCAACGGCGGACACGTAGTCGCGGCGGGAACGCCTGCCGATATCATGGCGTGTCCTGAGTCGATGACGGGCGCTTATCTGACCGGCAAACGAATGATCCGGGTGCCTGATGAACGGCGCAAGCCCGGTCGCGGCTGCCTTAAAATTACGGGCGCTCGAGCCAACAACCTCAAAAACGTTACTGCCAAGATCGAGTTTGGTACGCTTACGGTTGTTACCGGCGTGTCGGGATCGGGCAAGAGCTCCCTGGTTACCGATACCATTGCGCCTGCCCTTACGAATGCCATTCACCGTTCGACGCGCCCTGTGGGTCCATATAAGAAAATCGAGGGCATCGAGTGTATCGATAAGGTTATCGATATCGACCAGTCGCCGATTGGCCGCACGCCGCGTTCCAACCCTGCTACCTATATCGGCCTGTGGGATGATCTTCGCGCGCTGTTTGCGAGTACGCCGGAGTCGAAGGCGCGCGGCTACTCGCCGGGTCGTTTCTCCTTTAATGTGAGTGGCGGGCGCTGTGAGGCGTGCAAGGGCGACGGGCAGATCAAGATCGAGATGCACTTCCTTCCCGATATCTACGTTCCCTGCGAAGTTTGCGGCGGTAAACGCTACAACCGCGAGACACTCGAGGTCACCTACCGTGGCAAGACCATCTCGGACGTGCTCGAAATGAGTGTCACCGAGGCGCTGGCCTTCTTTGGGAATATCCCGCAGATTAAGCGCAAGCTCCAAACGCTGTACGATGTAGGCTTGGGCTACGTGAGCCTGGGCCAGCCCGCCACGACGCTCTCGGGCGGCGAGGCGCAGCGTGTGAAGCTCGCCAAGGAGCTTCATCGACGCCAGACGGGCAAGACGTTCTATATTTTGGACGAGCCGACGACCGGCCTTCATTTTGAGGACGTCCGCCAGCTGCTCGATGTGCTGCAGCGCTTGGTCGATGCGGGCAACACGGTGCTGGTGATTGAGCACAACCTTGATGTCATCAAGGTTGCCGATCGTCTGATCGATATGGGTCCCGAGGGCGGTAACGGCGGCGGAACCGTTGTGGTTTCGGGCACACCGGAGCAGGTTGCGGACTGTCCGCAGAGTTATACGGGCAAGTTTTTGGCGCCGTTGCTCAGGCGTGACCGGGAGCGTCAGGCTCAACTTGATGCTCAATAAATAGGCGATTCAGTTTATGGGCGCCATCGACTCCTTGTGATTCGATGGCGCTTGCTGTGCCGAAGTGACGTATGCAGCCGAATTGGACATATACTTAATCCTTGCGTCCGAATGCGAGGGAAAGGATATGTCATGGCAAAGGCTGTAAAGACGCCAAAAACCAATGCGATGCGCGAGCTGGAAAGTGCCGGCATTTCCTATGTTCTACATACGTACGAAGACGATGGTGATGAGTCGGTGGGCCTGGGGGTCGCGATTTCGGAGCAGCTTGGCGAGGAGCCCGGTCAAGGATTTAAGACTTTGGTCTGCGTGACGCCGTCCAACGACTATGTCGTGTGCTGCATCCCTGTTGCCGACGAGCTCGATCTAAAGTCCGCCGCGCGTGCCGCGGGGGAGAAGTCCTTGGCCATGATGCATGTGAAGGATTTGCTTGCGGCGACTGGCTACGTTCGCGGCGGCTGCAGCCCGGTCGGTATGAAAAAACGCTACCGGACGCTCATTGACGAGACATGCGTCCTTTGGGATACCATTTTTATTTCGGGAGGCAAGCGTGGTTATCAGCTCGAGCTTGCACCCGATGATTTAATTGCATTTTGCGGGGCGACGGTTGCCGCGATTACGAGAGAGGACTGAGCGATGCCGCAGGAAGAATTGAAGTGCGGAGCTCATTTTGCAAAAGAATCTGCGCCTCAGACACCCTCATCCGAAGTTTCTTCGTCGCGAGATGACACTGACGACATGGGCTCGTCGGACTACTCCACGGTTGGTCGTTCCGCCGGGCTTATGACCATCCTGACTATCGTGTCGCGCGTCACCGGGTTTATCCGCACGTGGGCCATGGCGGCCGCCATCGGCATGTCGCTGCTCTCGTCCTCCTATCAGGTTGCTAACAACCTGCCCAACATGCTTTACGAGCTCGTGATGGGCGGCATGCTCGTTACGGCGTTTTTGCCGGTGTATATGGGCGTGAGGCGCGAGCAGGGCCGCGAGGCATCGAACGAGTATGTCGGCAATCTGCTCGGTATTCTGCTTCTGCTGCTGGGCGGTATCTCGCTGCTGGGCACCGTGTTTGCTCCCGGCTTTATTTGGACGCAGTCGTTCCTTTCGGGCGATGGCGGCAGCATGGATACCGCTGCGTTCATGTTCCGCTTCTTTGCTATCCAAATTCTGTTTTATGGCTTGGGCTCGGTGTTCTCGGGCGTTCTCAACGCACATCGCGACTACTTCTGGTCGACGTTTGCCCCGGTTCTCAACAATGTCATCGTTATCGCCAGCTTTATGGGCTTTGCTCCCGTGTCTGCACAATTTGGCGAGCAGGTCGGTATTATCTTGATCGCAGCTGGTACGACCCTCGGCGTCTTTGTCCAGATGGCCTGCCAGATTCCCGCGCTTGGCAAGCATGGCGTGCATCCTCATATCCATATCGACTTTAAGGACCCCGCGCTGCGACAGACGATTGCGCTTGGTATCCCGACGCTGCTCGCCACGGTGTGCATGTTTGTCTCGACTTCCATTACCAATGCCGCCGCGCTGGTGGTGCAGCCCGAGACCGGCCCTTCCGTCATCGCATATGCGCGCCTGTGGTATACGCTGCCCTATGCGCTGATCGCTGCCTCGCTTTCGACGGCACTCTATACCGAACTCTCTCACGATGCACAGGAGAAGGATTACGACAGCGTCCGCGCGGGCATTTCGCGCGGTGTCGCCCAGATGCTCTTCTTCCTGATTCCGTTTGCGATGTACCTGATCGTCTTCGCCCGTCCGCTCAACATGATTTACTGCGCCGGCAAGTTCGATGAATCCGGTGTGGCGCTGGTGTCGGAGTTCCTTATCTATCTGGCACTTTCTCTGCCGCTCTACGGCGTGGTCGTGCTGATGCAGAAGAGCTTCTCGGCCCTGCTCGATATGAAACCTTATAGCCGCTATTGCCTGTACTCCGCTATCGGTCAGGCCGGTTCGGTGCTGCTGTTTGGCGTGGTGCTGGGCTACGGTATGCCGGCAATTGCGCTTTCGTACGTCGTTGACTACGTGGTCTTGGTCGGATGCTCACTGTGGTGGCTGCGCCGTCGTCTGCATGGCCTTCAGGTCAAGTCTATCCTGCATGGCGGTTTCTTCGGCCTGTTGTTCGGTGGCTTGGGCGCTGCCGCGGGCGCCGGCGTCATGTGGGCACTTGAGCACTTTGTTGGAGCGCTTGGCAGCTCGATCCTCATTACCCTGGGCTACGTTTGTGTCGCAGGCGTCATCTCGCTCGCTGTA
>DBEXKF010000011.1:0-4420 GCA_048175045.1 Collinsella sp. | reverse complement strand
CGTGGCCCCGGCTTTCGATTTTGACATGGATAGGTATACTAAGACACTCGATGACCTCAATCCGCAGGCGCCGCGTTTTGCCGTGAGCGCGCGCAAGGGCGAGGGCATGGATGCCTGGTGCGATTGGCTCATCGGGCAGATCGAGCAAGCAAGGGCGTAAATCGGCCGCCATACGGGCGGGCGTAGCCGCAGAGACACGAGATAGGAGCCTCTTTTGAAGCTCATCATCGCCGAGAAAAACGACGCCGCGCGTCAGATCGCCGAGCGTCTGTCCACGGGTAAACCCAAAAAGGACAAGGTGTACAACACCGCCATCTACCGTTTTGAGTGGAAGGGCGAGGAGTGCGTGACGATCGGTCTTGCCGGTCACATCCTTGCGCCCGATTTTTGCGACAGCGTGCTGTTCGATAAAAAGCTGGGCTGGTATTCGGTCACCGAGGACGGCGAGATGCTGCCGGCCGACATGCCCGATGGCCTGGCGCGCCCGCCCTATGACACCAAGCGCAAGCCGTTTCTTGCCGACGGTATCTCCATCAAGGGCTGGAAGCTCGAGAGTCTGCCGTATCTCACCTGGGCACCCGTCATTAAGCTGCCGGCCGAGAAGGAGCTCATCCGCTCGCTCAAGAACCTCGCCAAAAAGTCCGACAGCGTCATCATCGCTACGGACTTCGATCGCGAGGGCGAGCTGATCGGTTCGGACGCCCTCAACAAGGTGCGCGAGGTTGCGCCGGACTTGCCGGTTGCCCGCGCCCAGTATTCTTCGTTTACCAAGGCCGAGATCACGCAGGCCTTCGATAACCTTGTCTCGCTCGACCAGAACCTGGCCGACGCCGGCGAGAGCCGTCAGCACATCGACCTCATTTGGGGTGCGGTGCTCACGCGCTACCTGACGCTCGCCAAGTTTGGCGGCTTTGGCAACGTGCGTTCCGCCGGCCGCGTGCAGACGCCGACGCTTGCCCTGGTGGTCGAGCGCGAGCGCGAGCGCATGGCGTTTGTGCCCGAGGACTATTGGCAGATTCGCGGCATGGGTGCCGCGCAGGGCGCTGCCGAGGACGACCGCTTTAAGATCGCGCACAAGACGGCGCGTTTTACCGACAAGGATGCTGCCGAGACGGCGTACGGCCATGTCGACGGCGCCAAGACGGCGACCGTTGCCGCGGTGACCAAGCGCTCGCGTAAGCAGCAGCCGCCCACGCCGTTTGCGACGACCTCGCTGCAGGCTGCCGCCGCGGCCGAGGGCATCTCGCCTGCGCGTACGATGCGCATCGCCGAGTCCCTCTACATGGCCGGTCTCATCAGCTACCCGCGTGTCGATAATACCGTGTACCCTGCGACGCTCGATCTGGGCGCCGTGGTGAGCGATCTGGCAAAGATCAACCCGGCGCTGGCGCCGGTGTGCAAAAAGGTGCTCGCCGGTCCCATGAAGCCCACGCGCGGCAAGGTCGAGACCACCGATCACCCGCCTATCTATCCTACGGGCGAGGGCGATCCGTCCACGCTCGACGGCGGCCAGCGTAAGCTCTACGACCTCATCGCCCGTCGCTTCCTGGCGACGCTTATGGGTCCTGCGACCATCGAGAACACCAAGCTCGAGCTCGACGTGAACGGTGAGCCGTTCGTGGCTTCGGGCGATGTGCTCGTGACCCCTGGCTTCCGCGAGGCCTACCCGTACGGCCTTAAACGCGACGAGCAGATGCCGCCGCTTGAGCAGGGCGATACGGTCGACGTATTCGACATTAAGCTCGAGGCCAAACAGACCGAGCCGCCCGCGCGCTACAGCCAGGGCAAGCTCGTGCAGGAGATGGAGAAGCGCGGCCTGGGCACCAAGTCCACGCGTGCGAGCATCATCGAGCGTCTGTACGCCGTGCGCTACCTCAAAAACGATCCCGTGGAGCCGAGCCAGCTGGGCATCGCCATCATCGACGCGCTGACGCAGTTTGCCCCGCGCATCACGAGCCCCGATATGACCAGCGAGCTCGATGGCGACATGACCCGCGTGGAGCGCGGCGAGGACACCGAAGAGCATGTCGTGACGCACTCGCGCGCGCTGCTGGCCGGCGTGCTCGACGAGCTGCTCAAGCACACGCAGGAGCTGGGCGACGCCATCAGCGACGCCGTCACGGCCGATGCGCGCGTGGGCGCCTGCCCCAAGTGCGGCAAGGACCTGGTTATGAAGACGAGCGCCAAGACCCGCGGCAGCTTTATCGGCTGCATGGGCTGGCCCGACTGCGACGTGACCTATCCGGTGCCGAGCGGCGTCAAGGTCAGCCCGCTCGAGGGCGAGGCGGCCGTATGCCCCGAGTGCGGCGCGCCGCGCATTAAGTGCCAGCCGTTCCGCCAGAAGGCCTTCGAGATTTGCGTGAACCCCATGTGCCCCACCAACTACGAGCCCGACCTTAAGGTGGGCGAGTGCAAGGTGTGTGCCGAGGCCGGACGCCATGGCGACCTGATCGCGCACAAGAGCGAAAAGAGCGGCAAGCGCTTTATCCGCTGCACCAACTACGATGACTGCGGCGTGAGCTATCCGCTGCCGGCGCGCGGCAAGCTCGAGGCGACGGGCGAGACCTGCCCCGAGTGCGGCGCCCCCATCGTGGTGGTCAACACCGCGCGCGGCCCGTGGCGCATCTGCGTCAACATGGACTGCCCGACCAAGGAGAAGAAGCCCGCCCGCGGCCGCAAGACTGCGACCAAGGCGATCACGGCGAAGAAGACCACAGCAGCAAAGAAGACTTCGACCGCCAAGAAGTCGACTGCCAAGAAGACTGCCGCGAAAAAGACGACCACCAAGAAGGCGGCCGCCGACAAGTAGCGGCGCAGCCGAAACATAGCCCAAAACAAAAACGAGCGAGGGTCCCATGATCCTCGCTCGTTTTTTGCGTAGTCATTGGGGACGTTCTTGAATGACTAGTCGTTTAAGACCGTCGCATGCGACTAGTTCACTTCGACGGGTTTGGCGCCGGGATAGCGCTCCTCAAAGTCTAGGCGATACTTATTGTCATTGGTGCCCGCCACGTTGTCGCGCGACAGCGGCGCCACGATCTCATTCTTGTGGTCCGCAGGCTTGGCGTATTTCAGGCTGATCTCCCAGGCATCACAGATTGCGTCAATGCGGTGATCCAGGTCGTCGTACAGGGCGATGATGTCCTTCCAGGAGCTGTAGTTCTTGGAGCTCGTCGGGACGTCTAGGTCCTCGACGATGTCGTAATACTGCTCGATGGTGTCCTCCGTGCGCTCGGCGACGTCAGCGAGATTTTGACGGGTGGTTCGATCCTCTTCCAGATAGCTGCCGTTGAAGTTCTGCGCGCAGCCACGGACGTAGTTGTCGAGGTCTTCGAGCAAGTCGTAGTATTCGCTCAGACGACGGTAGAGGTTCTGCTCGGAGAGCGTTGCTTCGCCGCCATCCTCGTCGTCATCGTCATCATCGTCGTACAGGCTGTTGGGATCGCCGAGAGGCTTTAGGTCATCGTCGTCGACGTCATGGTGCAGCTTAGCTACCTCGGCAGTCGTCTGCGTGGCGGCGTTGTCGAAAGGCTTGATCACAAAGAAAACGACCAGGGCGATGATGATCGCCACCAGCACAACGATAACGGCGATAAGCGGCCCGGTACCGCTCTTTTTGGCGGTGGGGGTCTGTGGTGAAGCGGGCGCGTATGCGGGAGCCGGCTGCTGTTGGGGTGAGCCGCTCGCGACGGGTATGCGCTGCGTGGTCTCGACGGCAGCGGGGCTTGTGGCGGGGTCTGGGCGATAGGCGAGGGGGTCGTCCGCCTTGGCTTGCGGCGTATCGAGGGAACCGGTCTGCTCAAAAGCGGGCTGGATATCGCTCGCGGCTGTTTGCTCAACGGGTGCACCGCATGAGGTGCAGAACTTGGCATCATCTGCAAGAAGCTTGCCGCACGAGGCGCAATACCGAGACATTGCCACTCCTTTCGCCACATTTCAATGCAATACGACGATTATACCCATCGTCCAAAATTCCCCTTCATAAGTTGCGGTGAAATAGGGACTGTTTGGCGGTCTCAGAGCTTCAATCAGTCCCTATTTCACCGCAACTTCGGGGATGCCTCGATGGCTAGGTTGGATTTGGGACGCGCCGAGCACTGGGGTATCATGGCTTGGTTGAGATATCTGCATGTACGCGCCTTGTAGAAAGGGGATGCGCCCATGGCTTTTGAGCCCGCTCAACATAGCTTTATCACGCTCGAGGGCGTCGACGGCGCCGGCAAGTCCACGCAGGCGCGCCTGCTGGCCCGTGCGCTCGACCTCGCTGGTTACCAGGTTGTGAGCCTGCGCGAGCCGGGCGGCACCGCCATCAGCGAGAAGATCCGCGCCCTGCTGCTCGACCCCGCCAATACGGCGATGGGCGACACCTGCGAGCTGCTGCTCTACGAGGCCGCGCGTGCCCAGCTAGTGCACGAGGTCA
>DBEXKF010000010.1:0-2188 GCA_048175045.1 Collinsella sp. | reverse complement strand
CGCCTGATTACTGCCTTTGGCCGCGCGAGTGTATTGTTTTGCGTGAATGTTTTGATGGCACGCTTCAATCGTGCTGTATTGGATGGCAAGCAGATCCCGGCGAAGGGAGCGCCATGCAGCGCGTTTGGAGAACGGTTACCGGCTTTTACCATGTCTGTGCCCGCGGTACGGGCAAGCGGCTCATCTTTGAGGGCGATGACGACCGGTGGGAGTTTTTGGAGCTGATGCGCGAGTGCTGCCGCGAGGAGGGTGTGACGGTTATCGCCTGGTGCCTTATGGGCAATCACGTGCATTTGGTGCTTGCAGATTACGAGGACAGGATGAGCGCGGCAATGCACCGGCTGCTTTTGACATACGCGCGGCGGTTCAATAAGCACACGGGGCGCACAGGGCATCTGTTCCAGAACCGTTTTGACCGGCGCTCGCTCGATACCGACTGGCAGGTGATGGAGGCTATTCGCTCCGTACACGCCGATCCGCAGGAGGCGGGCGTTAGCCTAATCGAGCGTTATCCCTGGAGTAGCTTTGCGGAGCATTTGTGCGCTTACGACGGTGACGCGGCCGATGTCGTGAGGGGATTTTCTGATCCTTCTTGCGTGCTTGAGCTTTTTGGCTCTGCCGAGGGCTTTATTGCCTATTCGCTTTCGACGCCCGACGGCAGTGAGCCAGCTCTGTGCGATATGAAAGAGACGGAGTGGGAACGCCACGCCTTTGCCAACAAGTTGGCGAAGGAGCTAGGGGTTCCGCTTCGTGGGGTTAAAGTCGCACCGCCGGCGCAGCGCGATACCGTTATTTTTGGATTGCACGATGCCGGTTTTACGGTGCGCCAGATTGAGCGGTATACCGGGATTGGCAAAAGTACCGTCTCTCGTATCGTGCGCGCTTATGCGCGGGTGAAGGCACAGGCCGAGCTCTCGGAATAGAAAATGGCCGAACCACTCTTAGTCAAGCGATTCGGCCAACAAAATTCTTAAGATTTGGGACAAATACTACTGATTATTTTGTCCCGTGAGCATGCCGTCGAGGGTGCGCCAGGCGAGCTCGGCGCATTTGACGCGGGCGGGCATGTGCGAGATGTCCTGGAGCTGGGCGGCTTCGTCCAGGTCTTCCAGGTCCTCCTCGGAGAGCTGCTCGCCGCGGATCATGGCGAGGAAAAGCCCTGCCAGGCGGCGAGCTTCCTCGACCGTCTCGCCCGTGATGAGGTCGGCCATAATGTCGGCGCTTGCCTGGCTGATGGCGCAGCCGTGGCCGGTAAAGGAGGCTTCCTCGATCACGTTGTTCTCGACTCGTAGCTGCAGGGTGAGCTCGTCTCCGCAGCTGGGGTTGATGCCGTCGTGCTCGTGCGTGGGAGCATCCATCTCGTACTTATAGTCGGGGTGCGAGTTGTGCTCCATAAATGTGGTGGAGGTGTACAGATTACCCATTGAACGTGCTCCAAACGTGATGCAGGCCGGCGATGAACTTGTCGATGTCGGCCTTGTCGTTGTAGAAGGCCACGCTGGCGCGGCAGCAGGCAAGGTTCTCGACGCCCAGCCAGGTAAGCAGCGGCTGCGCGCAGTGGTGGCCGGCGCGGATGCAGACGCCGTCCATGTCCATGATGCTCGCGACGTCGTGCGGGTGGATGCCCTTGACGTTAAAGCTCACAACGCCGTGGTGGTTGTCCCAATAGATGGAGCCGATGATCTGGACAAAGTCGAGCTGCATGAGTTCGCCCATCAGGTAGTGGACGAGTGCCCGCTCGCGGACCTGGATGTTCTCGTAACCCACGGTGTTGACCAGGTAGTCGAGTGCCGCACCCGTGGCGAAGATGCCGGCGGCGTCCTGCGTGCCGGCCTCGAACTTCTCGGGGACGGGCGCCCAGACGGCGTCCTGCTCGGTGACCGAGTCGATCATTTCGCCGCCGGTGAGCATGGGCGGCATGGCGTTGAGCAGGTCCATCTTGCCCCACAGCACGCCGATGCCCATGGGGCCCATGGCCTTGTGTGCGCTAAAGGCAAAGAAGTCGGCTCCCAGGTCGGCCACATCGACCGGCATGTGCGGCAGCGACTGTGCGCCGTCGACGACCAGATAGCCGCCGTACTTGTGCACGAGCTTGCCGAGGTTCTTGACCGGGTTCTCGACGCCCAGCACGTTAGAAACCTGACCCACGGCCAGGATCTTGGTCTTGGGGCCCACCTTGGACAGAACC
>DBEXKF010000009.1:0-3833 GCA_048175045.1 Collinsella sp. | reverse complement strand
ATGATCCTCAGAAGCTACTACCGCGGGGCGTCGACCCTCGTGCTGTCGCCGGACAGCTACGAGGACGGCTACACCGACATAGTTTTCGACGATCCGGAGAACGCCAGCGTGAACTTCCGCGGCGTCGTCAAGTGGCACCAGGCCAGCGAGGTCAAGAGGTATTAGAGACAGAAAAGAGGTGGGAACGCATGAGGCCATTGGCTTTGGATGGCGTGCGGGCATATTACGAATCGGGAAACGGCGCCACGTTCGGCGGCGAGGAGTTTAATGTCTACTGCGACGAGAGCTGCCATCTCGAGCACGATCGCTTCAAGGCGATGTCGCTCGGGGCGGTATGGTGTCCCAAATCGAAAGTCAGGGAGATTAGCAAGCGCCTCGTGGAGATAAAGGCGAGGCATGGCGTCGGGATGGGCGCCGAGGTCAAGTGGACGAAGGTGTCGCCATGCAACTACGACCTCTATGTCGACATCATCGACTATTTCTTCGATGACGACGACCTGCACTTCAGGGGCCTTGTAGTTCCCGACAAATCAAAGCTTGACCACGCCCGCTTCAACCAGGACCATGACCTCTGGTACTACAAGATGTACTTCACGATGCTGAAGACGATCTTCTCCCGCGACGCGCGGTATTACGTCTATATCGACATAAAGGACACCCATTCCGGGCGAAACGCCCAGAAGCTCGAGAACGTGCTCGCGAACGATGCGTACGATTTCAACCATGAGATCGTGAGGAGGGTGCAGCCCATACGCTCCGACGAGGTTCAGTTGATGCAACTCGTTGACATCCTTACCGGCGCCATCGCGTATCGCCACAACCACGACGCCATCATGCCATCGGATAGCGTCACGAAGATCAGGCTCATCAATAGAATTATCCAGAGGTCGGGCCTCTCCCTCGTCAAGACCTCGCTCCTCAGCGAAAAGAAGATGAACCTACTGGTCTGGCAGGCCGGGGGAATCACATCATGAACTGTTGCTGGATACCGCCCCTGCTCGAAAGGGACAGCTCGCGTCCCTGGAGCGAATACGACGCTCTTGTCTATAGCGTCTTCAGGCGTGATTTCATCGAGGGCAGGCCCGTCTACCACGGGAAACCGGTAAAGATACGGTACCAGCCCATGCTGGAGGGACGGGCCGAAGCCTTTTGGCACCTTACCTGCAGGGACTACGATCATAAGTCGGGTCTACCAGAGGACCGTGTGCCAGATCTCGAAAGGTGCAGGCGCACCAGATGGCCGAAGGCGTTCATCGAGAATGCTGAGAGGTGCCCCAAAAGTCCCGGCTGCGGAGGCGTTATAGCCTGGAAGGCGGAGCATCGCGCAAGGAAGAGCCGCAATGGCACCCAGATAAGGGAACGGATTAAGTTTTACCTTGAGGAAGAGAGCTACATTGTCGTATTCGAGCCGAGAGAGCACTACTGCCTGCTGATAACCGCGTATTACGTCGACAACGACCACAGCAGGAAGATGATTGAGCGCGAGATGGCGAGAAACCACGCCGAAAAAGCAGGAGGCGCTGTTTGGGCGCCTCCAGAGGACTCCTTCACACACACGGTGGATGAGCTATCCCGATTATCGCCCCATCGCGGCGAAATGTAAACCGAACACGTTGTGGAGATTGGGGGCCGGCAAGGGCGAGATTCCATGCGTCTACATCTAGGGAGGTGATGCCCATGAAAGCAAAAAATCTCGGGACCGCAGGCTGATGCCGCGGCCCCGAGACTAAGGAGACGGCCCCTGCACTTTGGAACGTGAGACGGGGCCGGAGTCAGAACCGGGCGAACGGAGAATAAGCCCGCGATCTGAACGGATCTGATTATATGACAAAGAAGCAGCGCCGCCGCGTCTGGGGCTCCGTGACCGAGATGAGGCGCGGCAAGAAGTACGTCCTGCGCTGGATGCAGAACACGCCGCAGGGCCGCAGGCGCAAGACCAAGACCGTGTACGGCACCTACCGCGAGGCGTGCGCGGAACTCGACCGCATCCACGTCGAGCACGCCGACGACGCGCCCGTGCCCACCATAGCCAAGGCCTACGAGACGTGGCTCGTCCCCAAGATGGCCGCACAGGTCGAGGCGGGGACCCTCGCCCCCAACACCCGCGACCTCGTACTGCGCTCGTGGAGGAACTACGTCGGGCCCCGCTGGGGCGCAATGCCCGTCGACCAGCTCCGCGCCGTCGAGCTGCAGGACTGGCTGCTGACGCTGCCCGCCGCCACCGCCGACACCGCCCTGCTCACCCTGCGCAAGGTCTACGCCTGCGTCTCGACCTTCATCCGCCTGCCGCTCGACCCGTTCGCCGCCAGCGTCAGGTACACCATGCGCACCCGCAAGACCCGCGAGCGCTCAAAGCGCGTCTACACCCTCGACGAGGCCCTGGGCGTCCTCGACGCACTGCGCGGCAACCCCCTGGAGCCCGCGTTCATCCTCGCGTGCTTCGGCTCCTGCCGCTCGGGCGAGTCGCTTGGCGTGCGCACCGAGGAGGTGTTGCACTGGGAGCGTAGCGGCACCGTCCTCGCCTCCGCCGACATCTGCCGCCAGATGCAGCAGTCCGGCACCGAGCCGGTGGGCGCCCTCAAGACCGCCAAGTCCGCCCGCACCGTCGTGATCCTGCCGCAGGCCGCCGAGCGCCTCGTCGAGATAGCGGCCGCCCGCGCCGCCGAGGGCCGCGAGTGGATGTGCGACCGGGGCGACGGGCTGCCCATGAACCGGAGCATCTGCAACGACCGCTGGCGGAAACTCTGCGCCGCCCGCGGCATCGAGCACATCCCGTGGTCGAACCTCCGCAACTCATGGCGTACGATAGCGGAGGTCGAGCTTCGCCTGCCGTGGGACCTCATAGAGATGCTGATGGGCCACGCCCTCCCCGGCGTGTCGGGACGGCACTATATCCGCCCCACCGCCGAGCAGGTCGTCCGCGCCGCCTTCGACGCGCTTGGGATAAGTTAGGATATTCCCCCGCAAAGCCGCAGGTAGATGGCACGCAGTTAGTTGTGGCAGTATTAAGATTCGCAGTCCAAAGCCACCGCAAAGGCGCCCGTCCCCTTTGCGGTGGCTTGGGGTCGCGCTACTCTCCGAGCATCTCTTGGAGCTTGGCTGCCACGGCGTGACCCAGGCTCTCGTGGCTTTCGGGCATCATATGCAGATAGTCGATATCGCCCGGCTCGGCAAACTCGGCGGCATTCAAAAAGTCGCAGCCAAACTGCTCGGCCACGTGCGCATAGTACTCGCCAAAATGTTCAGATGCCTCAACGGAATGTTCGTCAAAGTCGGTCATATACACATCAGCGATCTGTGGCTTGATCTTGATAGGAGCCATCAGCAGAATACGCGGGCAGGGTGCGGCATTGGTCCAGGGAAATGCGCGCACCGCGCGAATCAGCGCCATGGCGCCACGGGCAATATCGGAGGCCGTCACACCAAAGACCGTCTTGCAATCGTTAGTTCCCAGCATAATAACGATCGCATCCAGCGGCTTATGGGCCTCGAGCAGCATCGGAAGTGCGCGGATGCCGTTAAGATTGGTGTCCAGATGGCACATGTCGTCGCGTACCGTCGTGCGGCCGTTGAGGCCTTCTTCAATTACATGCCAGCCCTCGCCTAAGTCACGTTGGGCCACGCCACACCAGCGCACATCCTGCGCATAGCGCACCGCGGTGCCGTCGCGCATGCCCGCCGGATCGTAACCATAGGTGTTGCTATCGCCAAAGCATAGAACGTTTTTCATCGTAAGCCCCTCGCTCAGTAAAAAGCCGACGGAAGCAGCCTCTCCCGCCGGCTCGACCTATCTGTCAGCACGTACCGATTACAGGTACTTGCGCCAATCGTCC
>DBEXKF010000008.1:0-4883 GCA_048175045.1 Collinsella sp. | reverse complement strand
ACTTACCGTCGTCGTCCTGGGCTTCATCGTGCGCGTAGAGCTCCAGCATGCGGCGGCGGTATTCGTGCACGGCGAGCTTGGCGCGCTCCAGGCGGCGACGCTCACGCGGAGTCAGCTTGGACGGGTCGACCTCGTCTCCATAGGTCTTATCGGCAAGCAGGTGCGCCGCGTCCACGATGCGGGCATCGATGTGGCCGCTCGCTGCCTCGGCGGAAAGACGCTCGGCAATCGTATCGAGCGTAGGCAGGCCCTCGAATACGCGACCATGTCCATGCGAGGTCAGCAGCTCGTGCTCGCGTGCGAGCAGGCTCGCCAAATCGTGATGGGCGCGCAGGATGTCGAGCGCATCGGATGGATGCTCGGCAACCTCTGCCACGGCGGCGACCGGTGCAGCGTCGACCACGCGGTAGAAGAGCTGCGCGAGCAGCGGCATCAAGAACACCGTGATGGCACCGGCGGCAACCATGACCGACGCAATATCTTGCGACAGCGCGCCCGCGTTGACGGCAACGCTTGTCACGGCAACGATGATCGGCAGAGCCGTGGTGCAGTACAGGGCCACGGTAATGCGGCCATACGCCGACACATCGCGCGTCGCAGGACAAATGCCCATAGAGATGAGGATGGGCACGGCGCGAATAATCAGCAACGCCACGATAAAGCCCGCGAGCAAGCCCGGGCGCGACGCCACGGCCGTCAGGTCGATCTTTGCGCCCGACACGGTGAAGAACACCGGAATCAAAAAGCCGTAGGCCAGGCCGTCGAGCTTAGTCTCGAGCGTATGGTTGCCCTCGGGGATGATATAGCGCAGGACAAAGCCGGCGGCAAAAGAACCCAACACGATGTCGAGGTCAAAGACGGCGGAGAATGCCACGAGCGTGACCAGGATGAGCACCGTCAGGCGCACGAAGGTCTGCGACGTGGTATCGGCGCGCTCCTCGACAAACGCAAAGAAGCGGCTGCCGACGCGCTTGGAGCGGCTCGGGACCACGGCCAGTAACACGCAAACCACCGCAAACAAGCCAAGGATTACGAGCGTTTGGATGCCAGTGCGAGCAGACAGCAGCACCGACATGGCGAGCACGGGACCGAGCTCGCCCCAAGTGCCATACGCGAGAATCGAGTCGCCCACACGCGTGCCGGTGAGCGAGCGCTCGCGCATGATGGGCACGAGCGTGCCGAGCGCCGTAGAAGTGAGGGCAAGCGTCACGGCGATACCGTCGAAATGACTGACCGAGAACCACGGGGTAAAGCGCACGGCAAGCCAGGCGATACCAAACGTGACGGCCCACGTCGCCAAGCCGTAGCGCCCCTCGACGCCCGTGATGCTCTTGGGGTCGATCTCAAAGCCGGCAAGCAGGAACAAAAAGGCCAGGCCCAGCTCGGACACAAGCGAGACCTCAGCATCTACATGGATGACGCCGAGCATATGGGGTCCCAGCACCGCGCCGAGCACGAGCAAAAAGACCGTCTCGGGAACAGGTTTTCCGGGAATCGCCGAGGCGATAAAAGGACTCGCAAAGGCCACGAGTGCGATGATGGCGAGCGAAACGAATGCCATGTGATGCCTTTCTCTTGTTTGCGCTTCACTGTAGCACCCTCGCCGTCCTCAACGCGCCGCGAGCTGTCGTATCATAGTGAGGTTTACAAACATGTGGCTCAAGGCGACCGCGAGGCTTGCCCCGTAAACCGACCGCTGCCGCATACCGTACCGTACGCCCAACCGATCAGGAAGGCAGGAACCAATGGTCTCTCGTATCTACGTGGAGAAGAAACCCGGGTTCGACGTCGAGGCTCAGCAGCTCAAGGGCGAGCTGACCGAAATTCTCGGCATCAAGGGCATCGAGGCCCTGAGGATCATCAACCGCTACGACGTCGAGGGCATCGACGAGGAGCTTTTCCGCTCCTGCGTGCCGACCGTCTTTAGCGAGCCCCAGGTCGATGTGACCTACGACGAGCTCCCCGCAAGCGATGGCGCCGTCTTTGCCGTCGAATTCCTGCCTGGCCAGTTTGACCAGCGCGCCGACTCCGCCAGCGAGTGCGTGCAGCTCATCAGCCAGGGCGAGCGCCCCGCCGTGCGCTCCGCCAAGGTCTATATGATCTCGGGCGCTCTGGACGAAGCCGCCATCGATGCCATCAAGCACTACGTGGTGAACCCCGTCGAGGCGCGCATCGCCTCGCTCGACCTGCCCGAGACGCTGTACATGGAGACCCCCGAGCCCCAGCCCGTCGAGGTGCTCGACGGCTTCCGCGAGCTCGACGAGGCCGGCCTTGCCGCCTTTATTTCCGAGCGCGGCCTTGCCATGGACGAGGCGGACATCGCCTTCTGCCAGCAGTACTTCCGCGATGAGGACCGCGACCCCACCATCACCGAGATCCGCGTGATCGACACCTACTGGTCCGATCACTGCCGCCACACCACCTTCGGCACCGTCCTGGACGACGTGACGATCGACGACGCCGTGGTGCAGCAAGCCTTCGACCGCTACATGGAGATGCGCCACGAACTCGGCCGCGACGCCAAGCCCGTCTGCCTCATGGACATGGGCACCATCGGCGCCAAGTACCTCAAGAAGACCGGCGTCATGACCGATGTTGACGAGTCCGAGGAGATCAACGCCTGCACCGTCAAGGTGAAGGTCGATGTCGATGGCGAGGACCAGGACTGGCTGTTCCTGTTTAAGAACGAGACCCACAACCACCCGACCGAGATCGAGCCCTTCGGCGGTGCCGCCACCTGCGTGGGCGGTGCCATCCGCGACCCGCTGTCGGGCCGCAGCTACGTGTACCAGGCCATGCGTGTCACCGGCGCCGGCGATCCCACCGTCCCCGTGTCCGAGACGCTCGAGGGCAAGCTGCCGCAGCGCAAGCTCGTAACCACCGCCGCCGCCGGCTACTCCAGCTACGGCAACCAGATCGGACTTGCCACTGGCCAGGTCAACGAGCTCTATCACCCCGGCTACGTGGCCAAGCGCATGGAGGTCGGCGCCGTCGTGGGCGCTACCCCGGCAAACCACGTTCGTCGCGAGTGCCCCGCCCCCACCGACAAGATCATCCTGCTGGGCGGCCGCACCGGCCGTGACGGCATCGGCGGCGCCACCGGCTCCTCCAAGACCCAGAACACCGAGTCCATCGAGACCTCGGGTGCCGAGGTCCAGAAGGGCAACGCCCCGGTCGAGCGCAAGCTGCAGCGTCTGTTCCGCCGCGGCGATGCCTGCCGTCTGATCAAGCGCTGCAACGACTTTGGCGCCGGCGGTGTCTCGGTCGCCGTGGGCGAGCTTGCCGACGGCCTGTATGTCGACCTTGATACCGTGACCAAGAAGTACGACGGCCTGGACGGCACCGAGCTCGCTATCTCCGAGTCCCAGGAGCGTATGGCCTGCGCCGTCGCCGACGGTGACGTCGAGGAGTTCATGGGCTACGCCGCCGAGGAGAACCTCGAGGCGACCGTTATCGCCGAGGTTACCGCCGAGCCGCGCATGCGCATGGCCTGGAACGGTGTCGCCATCGTCGACCTATCCCGCGAGTTCCTCAACTCCAACGGCGCGCCCAAGCACCAGATCGCCCACGTCTGTGCCCGCAGCGTGTGGCAGCCCAGCTGGGCCGGCACCACGCTCGCCGAGCGCATGACCTCGCTCGTCACCGACCTCAACGTCGCTTCCAACAAGGGCCTTTCTGAGCGCTTCGACTCCACCATCGGCGCCGCGACCGTGCTCATGCCCTTTGGCGGCAAGACGCAGCTCACCCCGAGCTCGGCCATGGTCGCCAAGTTCCCCGTGGACGGCGAGACCACCACGGCGAGTGCCATGGCATGGGGCTTCAACCCCTATCTGATGGAGGCCGACCAGTTTGCGGGCGCCTACCTGTCCGTGGTCGAGTCCATCGCCAAGCTCGTTGCCGCCGGCTTTGAGCACAAGCGCGCCTACCTCTCCTTCCAGGAGTACTTCGAGCGCCTGCGCACCGAGGCCGAGCGCTGGGGCAAGCCCATGGCTGCCGTCCTGGGTGCCCTCATGGCCCAGGTCGACCTGGGTGCCGGCGCCATCGGCGGCAAGGACTCCATGAGCGGTTCGTTTGAGGACGAGGCCGGCGAGCTCAACGTTCCGCCGACCCTGATCAGCTTCGCTGTCTCCGTAGGCAAGGCGGCCCGCGCCGTCTCCCCCGAGTTCAAGGGCCTGACGCACCGCGTTGTCCGTATCGCCCCCGCCACCTATGGCGAGGACTACCGTCCCGACGCCCAGCAGCTGCTCGCCGCATTTGACGCCGTCGAGGCGCTCACCGCCACCGGTGACGCCCTAGCCGTCTCCACGCCCGGCTACGGCTGCGGCGCCGAGAGCCTCTTTAAGATGTGCGTCGGCAACCAGATCGGTATCGAGCTTGCCGAGGATGTGGACGTGGAGAGCCTCTTCACCCCGCTCTACGGTAGCTTTATCGTCGAGCTCGCCGAGGATGCCGAGCTGCCCGAGGTCGCCGACGGCGTTGTCGTCGAGCCCCTGGGCACCACCGTCGAGGGCTATGTCATCGACACCGGCTCCGAGGTCATCGAGCTCTCCGAGCTCCAGGAGACCTGGGAGAGCGGCATCGAGGGCGTCTTTGCCTACCGCAGCGCCGGCGAGACCCCCGAGGTCGAGGCCATCGACTTCCGCGCCAAGGACATTCACGTGTACGGCGGCGCCAAGATTGCCCGTCCGCGCGTGATTATCCCCGTGTTCCCCGGCAACAACTGCGAGTACGACAGCGCCCGCGCTTTCCGCGCCGCCGGTGCCGAGGCCGATACCTTCGTGATCAACAACCTCACGCCCGAGGCCGTCGCCGAGAGCACCCACGAGCTTGCCCGCCGCATCCGTGCAAGCCAGATTGTCATGATCCCCGGCGGCTTCTCGGGC
>DBEXKF010000007.1:0-2356 GCA_048175045.1 Collinsella sp. | reverse complement strand
CTCCGCAGCAGCCAGCGCCACGCGCTAGTAGTTCACCACCTGCTCCTCAAAGTACGCCTTCGGGTGGTTACACACCGGGCACACCTCAGGCGCCTCGGCACCAACGTGCAGGTGCCCGCAGTTCAGGCACTTCCATACCTTCACGCCCTCGCGCTCAAACACCTCGCCCGACTCGATGCGCTCGACGAGTTTGTTGTAGCGCTCCTCGTGGGCCTTCTCGACGGCGGCGACACCGCGGAACTTCTCGGCGATCTCGACAAAGCCCTCCTCCTCGGCGGTCTTGGCAAACTCGTCGTACATCGTGGTCCACTCGTAGTTCTCGCCCGCAGCGGCATCACGCAAGTTGTCCAGGGTATCGGGGACGGCGCCATCGTGCAGATACTTAAACCACAGTTTGGCGTGCTCGGACTCGTTGCCGGCCGTCTCGGCAAAGATGTTCGAGATCTGAACGTAGCCGTCCTTCTTGGCCTTGGAGGCATAGTAGCGATACTTGGTGTGTGCCTGGGACTCACCGGCAAAAGCGGTCTCGAGGTTCTTCTTGGTTTGGGAGCTCTCAAAATCCATAGGTGTACTTCCCTTCAACGCATGCCGCCCGTAGGCTTCGAGCGGCCTTGTCTTTAGGATGCCCTCATGCCGGAAATCTAAACCTTACAATCCTGTTCTTCAGATTTGCACAGGCTAGATGCTCAGCCAGCGATCGCCCTCGGCTCGGCAAAAGCCCTCACGCTCCAGATCGGCAAGAATACTTGCGACCAGCTCGCGCTCGACCGAATCTCGGCCGGCTGCCGTCTCCATCTCGTTAACGCCTGCAACAGCTTCATCAACCGTAATCCCCGCCGGCTGGCCATCGCGCGCTGCCAACAACATACGCACGATATGCGCGCGCTTTTGGCGGCGCGAGCCCTCAAACTTGGACTGACGACTATAGCCCGCCGACCGCCTGGACGGATTGGGCAGCGTCTTTTTAAGATACGCGCCGTAATCCAGCAATGCGTAATACCACGCGCGCGGCGTGTCGGCATCGTCCTGAGGCGCGGCAAAGGGCGCAATCTCGTCCGCCGACGCACCGGGAGCCGCCGGACAAGCAGCCTGGATCAGCGGCACCAGCTCGCGATCGGGAACAGCCGGTACATCGGGAAAGAAATGATGCAAAAAGACCGTGCGCACGTTGGTCTCCAGATACACACCTGGAAGATCAAACGCAAACGACCGGATACCCTGCGCCGTTGCCGGGCCAATACCAGGCAGGGCGACCAGGTCACGCGTCTCGCGCGGAAACTCCCCGCCCCAATCCTCTACGACCCGTTGAGCGGCCCCATGAAGCGCCAGAGCGCGTCGGTTGTAGCCCATGCCCTGCCAAGCGTCCAAAACATCGGAAGGCGCGGCCTGGGCAAGCGCCTGCACAGTCGGAAAACGATCGAGCCACACCGGCATGCGCGCCTCCACACGCGGCACCTGCGTTTGCTGCAGCATGACCTCAGAAAGCCAAATGATGTACGGATCGCGTGTGCGGCGCCACGGAAGGTCGCGATAACGCAGGACCCCTTCCGAACGAATCATCGAACGAAAGGGGTCCTGGATCATGGCTATGCTCCTTATGCGGCGCTATTCCTCCCGGTAAGCGCACGCGCAGATGGCGTACTCGGGAAACGCTTCGCGGTCGGCGAACTTGGGATCGACGGCCGGGAACTGGCGGTGAGCGACGATGTCGCCGAGCGAAACGGAATCGAGGTAGTCGCGCATCAACGCCTGAGCTCCGGCCCACAGGGGATGATAGCAGCACGCGCCCATGCGCGCACAGTCACCATCGGGCGCGGTGCAATCGTTCATAACCATAGGACCCTGAACGGCCTCGACGACCTGGCGGATAGTGACGTCGTCCGGACTGACCTTGAGACGCATGCCACCGTGGACGCCACGCAGGCTCTCCACAATACCGGCCTGGACCAAACCGTGCTGAATCGAGCGGGCAAACGAATACGGGACATTGACCTCTTCGGCAGCGGTGCGAACAGAAAGCAAACGCTCCGGATCCTCGGCAAGCATCGCCAGCATGCGAAGGGCGTAATCAGTATTCCTCGATATGTCCATTTTTCCCCTTTCAAGGAATACGAACAGCTCGAACGAGTTCCGGGGCCGAGCTTGTGTCGAGACGCTAAATGACCGCCAGGACATCCAAATGGTAAATCGGATATCCACTGAGTGCCGCGCTTGGAGCGAAATGCATCAAATGCGGCGCACAGTGCAATTTAGTATAACATAACCCCCTGTCTCGTTGAACAGGTGTTGCGCAACAAAGCTGTTGTTCAGACAGATATACTTATTAGATTTTACTTGCGTTCCCGAAGGCGCGGGG
>DBEXKF010000006.1:0-2625 GCA_048175045.1 Collinsella sp. | reverse complement strand
GCCGTCGCGCTTATGCTTACCGTGCTCAACGACGATTCGATTGCCCATCCGGCCCTCGAGTGCGTGTTCACCACCGACGAGGAGACTGGCCTGGTCGGCGCCGAGACGCTCGACAAGTCCCAGATTAGCGCCCGCACCATGATTAACCTTGACTCCGAGGAAGAGGGCGTTGCCACCGTCAGCTGTGCCGGCGGTGTCGTCGTTACCTACACCTGCCCGATCGCGCGCGAGCACAAGACCGGTGGCACCCTCACGCTCGACATCTCCGGCCTGCTGGGCGGCCACTCCGGCAGCGATATCAATCTGGAGCGCGGCAACGGCAACCTCATCATGGCCCGCATCATCGACCGCCTGATGGTCGCCGGCGAGCCCGCCATCGTCAGCTTTAACGGCGGCACCAAGGACAACGCCATCAACCGTGAGTGCAAGGCTGTTCTGGTCTACGCCGACCATGCTGCCGCCGAGGCGGCGGCCCAGATCGCAAGGGGCATCATCGCCGACGTCACTGCCGAGCTCGAGGTCTTCGACCCCGGCTTTACCTGCACCGTCGAGATTGCCGACGACGCCGAGGTCGAGGCCATGGACCAGAAGTCCGCGCTTGCCCTCATCCGCGCCCTGCGTCTTGCCCCTAACGGCGTGATTCGCCGCAACGTCGCCACCGACGGCTCCGTCGAGGTTTCCTCCAACATCGGTGTGGTTGCCACTTCTGACGACGAGGTCAAGATCATGCTGTCCCCGCGCTCCTCGATCACCTCGCTGCAGAACGAGTTCAAGGACCGTCTGCAGACGCTGGCCGATGTCCTGGGCTTCGACGCCAAGTTTGAGTTTGAGTATCCCGGCTGGAGCTATGCCGAGCATTCGCCGGTCCGCGAAGTCTTTGTCGAGAGCTATCGAGAGCTCTTTGGCTCCGAGCTGCGCATCGAGTCCATTCACGCCGGCCTTGAGTGCGGCCTGTTTGCCGAGGCCCTGCACGGCCTGGATGCCATCGCCGTGGGCCCGACGCTCTCCGATGTCCACACCCCGGACGAGAGCATGGAGCTCGCTTCTGCCGAGCGCTTCTACGAGCTGCTCATCGACGTGCTCAAGCGCCTTGCCGCGTAAAGGTTGCGCTAGCAGCAGTCCGAGCCACGTGCTAGCGGATTGCAAATGACATTACGAGAGGGGACATCCGAGCTTTTGCGACGGGTGCCCCCTCCTTTCTTTTAAGAAATGGGAAATTGCGAACGTCTAGCCCATATCCGCCTTGATGAGGTCGAGGGTGCGCTTGCAGTTTTCGCGGACGGGGCCGAGCATATGCTCGCGTAGGTCCGCCATGCCGGGCAGGTCGGCGTATTCGTCCATGACCTCTTCCATGCAAATGGGTACCTCGTAGGCGAGGTCCATCATGGTCGCAAAGCAAAACTTCTCGGATAGCCCGGCATCGGTGAGTGCCGCCTCCAGCGCGGGGTCGCCCATACCGTGGTATCGGCGGATAGCGCCTGGACCGATGCGTCCCACACGGTTTTCGCCGCCAACGCTCATGGCGAGGCGCGCTTTTCGCCGCATACGTTCGTATGCCAGCCCAGATGCAACGTCATACATACGGGCCATCATAGCTGTGCCGCCGTTTCCAAGAAGCAGGGAATAGTTCTTCGCATGCGCGTCCGGTGCGCCGATGATGGCGTTAAAGAAAAGTATCTGCGTAAACAGATACAGGTTAAGTTGATGATGGCTCGTATTGACGAGGAGTTCCTGAATATCGCGTGCGGTCGGGCCGCCGTCCGCCGTGTACTTTTGGGCGGGCATCACCCCAAGTGCCTGACAGAGGTCTTCTTGATGTAGGCGCCTGATCGTTCCGTCTTTGACTTTCACGCGGTCATAGCGCTCAACAATGAGGGCAGGTTCGTCCTCAAACATACGATATTCGACGTTTGCCGTTGCGATGCCGACGCGCTGGGCGCTTTTCATGCAGACAAACTCATTGAGAGCCTCGAGTTTAAATCCGATAACGCCATTTTTGAAAATATGCGTCGTGGGCGAGGAGCCCATGCATTCGCACCAGCGGCCGTTTATGAACGCGAGCGCGAACTTGCCCTGGTTGCCTCCAAGTGACCAACTTTCATCTAGACCCATCCACGATGCATCGCGGTCATCTCTGATCGACTTGAGACGAAGAGCAATTTCGTGGTTGTCTATAGGGCGGTATTCGCCAGCGCGATGCAGGACGGCGTCGGTATCTTCTTCGGCACAAAACTGCACGCCGCCCGGACAGTCGAGTCCGATATGGCTGAGCAACGCAACGGGATTGTTGGGCCTAACGTCGAATTCGGCGGCAATCGCTTTTCGTTGGTCCTCGCTGTCGGGTAGAAGGCCAAACAGGTACGGATTCATGACCTGTTGTCCGTAGGTGCGATTCGATACGGGTATGTTGGTCGATAGGGCTGGCCCGTCATAGTCATGATCGTAGGTAAAGCTGATAAGACCGTTCTCATCTTGCGTGAGCGTTCCAGCAGGCACGCCGCAAATAATGGTCCGAAGTGATGTTCTGGCCATTGGCTATTTCCCTTCGGGCATGGTTTGGCTAGATGCGTTTGTGGCAATCGAGACTCCGAGATTGGACATGGCGAAATCGGCGAAGACCTCGTC
>DBEXKF010000005.1:0-10761 GCA_048175045.1 Collinsella sp. | reverse complement strand
TTCCTGGATCTCGTCAAAGAAAATGTAAGCGCCCTCGGTTCGAGCAGCAGGATACAGCGCATAGAACGTGTCGAGCACGTCCGCCAGCAGCGATGACTCATACGGGCGCAAGCGTTCGTCCTCAAAATTAAAGTAAAGCATCCGGTCAAGCTCGACGCCCCGGCCCTGAAGCCGCTGCATCTCCTGATACAGGCGATACGTCTTTCCACAACGGCGGGCCCCCACAACCACATTTACGATGTTGTCGCGCTTTGGCTCCTGTGGGTTTCCCAGATCAAGGTCTCGCTCAAAGACCTGCGGAACCCCCTGCTGTTCAAAGTCCTTTATTTTCTGGGCGATCAAGTCGTTGAATGCCATGATTCTCCAATCTTGCTCTCTAGCTAATCAAAATTATAGCGATTCTTGATTAATTAGAGAGCAAGATTATGTCTGACTTGATTAACACTTAAGCAAGTTTTTTCACTATTACTGCTCGAAGGATGCCGAGTGGCTGAGAGGACAACCAAGCTCGAATGCGACTCCCTGGGCAGTCGATTTGGGACGGGACTTTTTTGACTACCCCGTCCCAGAAAATCATCGCCAAATTAGCTACTTGATGCAATTAGCGCCACGGGTCAGCTTCGAACATCGGCTCACGCTCGGGGCGTCGGTCGCTGTAGGGGTCGTAACCGTCATCGTCCTCGTTCTCGGCACGGATGTAGGGGTCGCGCGGCTTGGGCGCCGGTTTGGACGCGGGCTTGGGTGCGGCGGGCGCGGCATCAATCGCCGGCGCATTCGTCTTGTTCTCGTCTTTCATCTGCATAGCTCCTTGCATCGCATCCGCTCAACATCATCGATTGTCGCACGAAAAAGGGCGGCGGACCCGATTGGATCCACCGCCCTTGGCGTTCGGCTCTAAAGGCAGATTTTAAGGCATGTCCCAAAATCTACTCTGCGTCGGGGACCTCGTAGGTGGCCGCCGGCGTGTTGTCGCACACGACGGTAAAGCCACCGTCCTTGTCGACATCGACCGTCACCTGATCGCCCTCGCGCACCGTGCCGTCGATGATAGCGGCGGCGATGGCATCCACGACCTCGCGCTGAACCAGACGCTTGAGCGGACGGGCGCCAAAGACCGGGTCCAGGCCGCCCACGGCGAGCATCTGCTTGGCCGCCGGGGTGATGGCAAGCGTCATGCGCTCCTTGGCCAGACGCGCGCGGACGTCGGCGAGCTGGATGTCGACGATCTTCTCGATCTGCGCCATACCGAGCGGATGGAACACCACGATATCGTCGATACGGTTGAGGAACTCGGGGCGGAAGGTCTGAGCCATGGCCGCGTCGACCTGATGGCGCATCTCCTCCTCGTCCTTGCCGGAAAGCTCGGCGATAGCCTTGGAACCCACGTTAGACGTCATGATGATGATCGTGTTCTTGAAGGACACCTGACGACCCTGGCCATCGGTCAGACGGCCGTCGTCGAGCACCTGCAACAGCACGTTGAAGACATCAGGATGAGCCTTCTCCATCTCGTCGAGCAAGATTACGGAGTACGGGCGACGGCGCACGGCCTCGGTGAGCTGGCCGCCCTCGTCGTAGCCCACGTATCCCGGGGGCGCACCGATCAGACGCTGGACGCTGAACTTCTCCATGTATTCGGACATGTCGATACGCACGAGCGCGCGCTCGTCATCGAACAGGCACTCGGCCAGCGCCTTGGCGAGCTCGGTCTTGCCTACACCGGTGGGGCCCAGGAAGAAGAAGCTGCCGATGGGCTTGTCCGGATCGGAGAGACCCGCACGGCTGCGGCGCACGGCCGCGGCAACGGCGGAGACGGCCTCGTCCTGACCGATGACGCGCTTATGCAGCTCGCCCTCCAGGCCCTTGAGCTTGTCGAGCTCGCCCTGCATCATCTTGGACACGGGCACGCCGGTCCAGGCGCTCACGACCTCGGCGATCTCATCGGAGGTCACCTGTTCGTTGAGGCCCTCACCGTCCTGCTGCTTTTGTGCCTCGAGCGCGGCCTCGGAATCCTGAATCTGCTGCTGCAGGCCCGGAATCACGGAGAAGCGCAGCTCGGACGCACGGCCCAGATCGCCGTTGCGCGTCGCGCGCTCCTCCTCGCTCTTGGCCTCGTCGAGCTGCCCCTTGAGCTCCTGCACGTGGTCGATGGCGTTCTTCTGGTTGAGCCAGCCGGCCTTTTGCACGTTGAGCTTTTCCTGGACCTCGGCAATCTCTTGGCGCAGGGCCTCCAGACGCTCCTTGGAGGCGTCGTCGGTCTCCTTCATGAGCGCCTGCTCCTCGATCTGCAGCTGGGTGAGCTGACGCATGGTGGCGTCGATCTCGACTGGCATGCTGTCGAGCTCCATGCGCAGGCGGCTTGCGGCCTCATCGACCAAGTCGATGGCCTTGTCGGGCAGGAAGCGATCGGCAATGTAGCGATCGGAGAGGTCGGCGGCGGCCACGAGCGCGCTATCGGTGATGTGCACGCCGTGGAAGATCTCGTACTTTTCCTTGAGGCCACGCAGGATCGAGATGGTGTCCTCGACGGTGGGCTCGCTCACCATCACGGTCTGGAAACGACGGGCGAGCGCCGCGTCCTTCTCAATGTACTTGCGGTACTCGTCGAGCGTGGTCGCGCCGATCGCGTGCAAGTCGCCACGGGCAAGCGCCGGCTTCAGGATGTTGCCGGCGTCCATGGAGCCCTCGGTGGCACCCGCGCCCACGATGGTGTGGAGCTCATCGATGAACAGGATGACCTTGCCCTCGGATTTTTGCACTTCTTTGAGCACGGCCTTCAAGCGGTCCTCGAACTCGCCGCGGTACTTGGCGCCAGCGACCAGCGCGCTCATGTCGAGCTCGATAAGGTCGCGGTCGCGCAGGGTGCTCGGCACGTCGCCGGCCACGATACGCTGGGCGATACCCTCGACGATGGCCGTCTTGCCGACGCCTGGCTCGCCTATGAGCACGGGGTTGTTCTTGGTGCGGCGGGACAGGACCTGAATAGTACGACGGATCTCGTCGGTACGGCCGATGACCGGGTCGAGCTTGCCGGCGCGGGCCAGATCGCAGATGTTGCGACCGTACTGCTCCAACGCCTCAAACTGAGTCTTGTCCTCGGCAGACGTCACGCGGTCATCGCCGCGCAGCTCCTCGTAGACCTGCTCGATGCGCTCCTTGGTCACGCCGGCGCCGCGCAGCACGCGGCCCGCCTCGCCCTTGTCCTCGGCAAGTGCCATGAGCAGATGCTCAGTCACCACAAAGCTGTCGCCCATCTTGGTGGCCTTCTTCTCGGCCTTTTCGATGACGCGGACGAGCTCGTTGGACAGGCCCATCTGCTGGCCCTCGCCCGAAACCTTGGGCGCGTGGTCGATGGCATCCTGTGTGGAGCGTGCAAGCTGAGCCGGGTCGGCACCGATGCGCTCAATGATCACGGAGATATTGCGCTCGCCGGCACTGAGCAGGGCGGACAGCAGGTGGATCGGCTCCACCGCGCCGGCCTGCGCATCGGCAGCCGTGCTCATGGCGGTCTGCAGCGCCTCGCGCGACGTCATTGCTAGCTTATCGATTCTCATGGAATCACCTCTCTTGGGGTGGCCGCCCTACGGGGCGGCTTCACGTTGTTCGAGAAGTATTGTTGCCAGCTTTGTACGATCTTATACACAAATCTAAGTCTCTATATATAAGATTTTCTGAGTGATTGAGAGATAGGGGTAAAGATGTCGGCCCGCCGCCGCACAGGTGCGCTACCGTCTCAATCTGTAACATCTATCGACCGTTTCTGGCTCCAGATGTTACAGATCGAGACGAATTGTTCAGCGGCACCCGTTTGTCTCAATCTGTAACATCTACTCGGCAAATAGAGCTCTATCTGTTACAAATCGAGACGAACAGAAGACACCCGAATCGAAAATCTAAATCTGTAACACCAGGCCCACTTTTAGCGGCCAAGATGTTACAGATCGAGACAGACCGAAAACCACCACAAAGAGGACAGGCACCTTTGTGGTGGTCGCGGTCTCTACTCCTTCGCCGAACCCGTGCTTCCCGATTCGGCGTTCCAGGACATCTCATCCTCGAACAACCATGTACGGGCAGACCCACTATCGCGTGCAGCCTGCGGGTCGGGCAAGCAGGTCTGTTCATAGGCATCCTGAATGCACTGACCCATAAAATCGTTGAGCTCGGTCTGGTTGCCCTCCATGACATAGGCGACATCGCCGTCCAAGATGTAGATACCCGGCCCCTCATTGCCCTCGTAGCCATGATCTTACGAAACATCACATAACTTAGTGCCATTCGCGGTGTCCAACTCGATGGACGAGCGGCATCCGCCAACCATGTCGTTCGCTGTTGCCCGATAGGATGCATATCCATACCAGCGCTTAAAGGTTTTGCCCTTGAGCAGCTCGGACGCCCTGTCGATCAGACTAGAATCCGTGGTATAGCGCATAGCCCCAAGCTGAATAAGTGGATAATTACTAATGCCCAGCGCAGCCGGTTGCTCATCAAAATCAACGGTAATGGTCTCAGGCTTGTCGTCGCCGGTCAGAAGTTCGACAGATTGAGTCACAGGCTTGACCACCGGCTCCGTCACCGCAGCAGGTAGAAATGCCATACCGACAGCGCCCGCGCCAACCACAGCGATCGCAAGCGCCAAGACAATCAATCCAATACGGGCAAAACGGCTCACGGCAAAACACCCCACAATGCAAACCTTCGCCACCTGCACCAATGATACCGCCAGCTAACACTATTACCAAAAGAAGCCGCGCGCTCCTCACCACCACAAAGGGGACAGGCACCTTTGTGGCGGTTTTCGACGCTAACGGTCGACCATCTCGCGCCATGAGATTAAACTTGAATTGTTCTCTGAACATATCCATTTCTGCCTATCCTCAACAGATCTTTGTCTCGAGGAGCGCATATGAAGCCGTCTCATTCCACCGGTCGCAACGTCATCGCCATTCTCGCCATACCCATCGCGATGTTCTTCTTTATCGTCGTCACGCCCTTTTCCCTTGGTATCGCCTCGCCCTTCGATTTATGCGGAATGGTCGACGCTGGCTCGCGTGCCACCTCGCTCTCCTTTATCTGCCGCGGTGTTTTCTACGAAGATAGAATTCCCACCGGACTTTGGCAGTCCAAGTTACCGTTGCTCGGCCAGGTCGACGGATGCTCTCCTTATTTCTGCCTTGACCCTCAGGCGCTAAACTATCTGATCGACGACCAGCCACTCGACTCCATCACCCTCGCCTACGACTACGCACCAAACACCGATGAGCGCCACATGAACCAAGTCCTCGACAAGCTGCTTGGACAGTGCGGGCTCACCGCGGAAGCCGGTCGAACCATCTATAGCAACCGGAAATTAAAGCGAACAGAACTCCGCCGTGTCGGAAAAATCCAAGGGCGAAGCGGGGCTGCCTACTGGCAGGCCTGGGCGACACGCGACAAGAGCGAATTCGGGCACAGCACCTATACGGTCACTGTCTACACCAAAGACGGAATTAAGGACAATGTTGACGATTTCGCGTCATCCAAACTCGGCATCCCCAAAACAACCAAGCCCGCCAGCCCAGATGAAATCCTGTAGAGACGCTCATTAGAATGTCGTTCAGCGAGCACGGCAGCATCGAGCTCGCCCCCCACCACCACGAAAGGGACAGGCCCCTTTGTGACGGTTCTCGACAAAAAGAAGCCGCCCCGATAACAGAGGCGGCATCAAGCAAGTCTATTTATTAGCGTCCCTCAAAACCCAACGAAAACGCAGCGATGGAATCGAGAACCGACAATAGCCCGTTCGCACAGATAGAGGCAGAGATTCAAGGTCAGAGTCCGGCTTAAACGGCTTAGCTATCGCACGTCACATTGTTCTCGTCGTCCCCCTATCATATTTATAGTGCTTATAGTGAAAATAGTGAGTTTAGTGAGAAGAGTATCGCTCAAAACTCGTGGACTCAATTATTGACCTCACGCCCAGAATGAGTGGGGCAAATATTTCTATTAGAGGTCAAATCGAAGCCCAATAGGGCCTTTTCACCCCGTCATTTCGGTCGATCGCTTTCTTTTGAAGATTGTCGTAAGCTGGTATCACTTATCTTAATGAATGCATACTATTTGCGAGGTACCCGCCGTGAAACGCTCCACCTATATCGGCCTGCTCGTCTTAGCGTTTGCGATTACCGCAGTCGGCGTAGGAATTATCTATCTCGCATTTCTCCCCGCCTCTGCGACGCAGGCGGCGGTTGAGACCGTAAGCTATCCCATCGAGGTCCTCACCGATATCGTCAAACCCGATTCGGTCACCGTCGATTTTGACGGTACGCCCGCAGCGCTTGGTGTCAGCAACTATCCCCGCATCGAACTTGGGGCCAGACGCTACACCAAAGATGAGCAGCTTATCGGCAAGGCAACCAGTTTACTCAAAGGCAAGACGTTTAAGCGGTGGTACGGCGCCGCAATATATCGAGCCAAGAATGGCCAAATGGTTGGCGGATATTATTCGACCCTTGAGCTCGATGCGGCAAACGGGAGCAAATTGTGCAACGTCTCATACGACCCCGGCTGCGTGGACAATGAAGGACCGGGGGTCTATATCTCGGATGGCGACGTAATCTACGTCATGGAGGGCGACCAGACGGCAGTCGTCGATTTTATGGATCGGTGTACCGAGGATGCCTACGAACAAACCTGCGAGCCCGATCCGCAGACAGCGCGCAACAGTGGCTCGGCACGCACTTGGCTATTTGACGATGAAATAACCTGGACCCCATCGAAATAAGGACCCGCCGGGCAGGCAACTTTGTGATGGTCCCGGTCAATTATTAGCGCCTCTCAAGACCCAACGAGAACGTCGCGGTAGCCCCGGCCACACCTTTCCCTCGGGCGACCCTCGCGAAGCGCGTGAGCACGAGGGAAAGGTGTGGCCGGGGCGTACAGCAGAGTTACTCGGCAGCGGCCTTGAACTTGTTGTAGTTGATCAGGCAGCCGGCCTTGACGATGGCACGCTCCTCTGCCGTCATATCGGCAATGTAGAGCTCAATCTGCTCAACCGCACCGTCGGCACGCACCACGTAGGCAGCGATATTCTTCAGGTCGCCGTCGAGCGCGGCGCGGATACCCGGCACAAAGACGTAGTCGCCCACCTCAAAGCTGGGCTCGGCCTCCATCTGGAAGGGCACCATGCCCCAGTTCATCACGTTGGAGCGATAGCGCTTGGTGGCGTACTCGTGGACGATGTTGGCCAGGCCGCCAATTACGCGCTGGCAGCTCGCGGCCTGCTCGCGGGCAGAACCGTCACCGGGCTTCTTGGCATAGAGCATGGAGCCGTACTCAGTCGCCTTGGCATCGGCCGCGACACCCGCGCCGGCCAGCGCCTCAAACACGCCGGCAAGCTCGGCATCGAGTGCCGCCAGGTCGCCTGCTGCCTCGCCGGCAACGCGGCGCTTTTCCACCACGTCAACCTCCTTGGAACGGCCCACGTAAGCCGGGTCGCGGCGGCTGAGCGTAAACTCGGCCAAGCCCAGCGGGTTGGAGCGGAAGGAGCTCGTCTCGCCCGAAGGAATGAGCTCGTCAGTCGTGGTGACCGGGTCCATGATCTTGGAGCACACCTTGAGCAGGATGTCGTCGCCGAGGGGCTCCATCGCGGGCCACGGCTTGATGTTGGGGCCCTCGACCAGCTCGTCGGCAGGCTCCGCCTTGCCAAAGCCCCAGTACACGCGCTTTTTGTACGGCGCGTCGTCAAAGGTGTACTCGCAGGCCTCGTCCCAAGTCTCCTCGGGCAGGTCGGTCGCCGGCGTCAGGACGCCGCCGTTGGCAGCCGTTGCCGCAATGGAGCGGGCGTCCATCAGGGCCACGGCGCTCAGCTGGCCATTACCCGGCTTGGAACCCTCGCGATTGGGGAAATTGCGCGTGGTGTGGCGGATGGACAGACCGTTGTTGGCAGGCGTGTCGCCGGCGCCAAAGCACGGACCGCAGAACGCCGTGCGCACGATCGCGCCGGCTTCCATAAGGTCGTAAATGTAGCCACGGCGCGTAAGTTCGAGCGCCACGGGCTGGCTCGTGGGATAGACCGACAGCGAGAACTCGCCGCAGCCGGTGTTGACGCCCTTGAGCACGCGGGCAGCCTGGACCACGGAGTCGTAGTTGCCGCCCGAGCAGCCGGCGATAACGCCCTGCTGCACGTGCAGCTTGCCGTCGACGATCTTGTCGAGCAGGCTAAAGTGCGTCTTGCCCTCGCCGATCTTGGCGGCCTCGAGCTCCACCTCATGCAGGATGTCCTCGAGGTTCTCGTTGAGCTCCTCGATCTCAAAGCCGTTGGAAGGATGGAACGGCAGCGCGATCATGGGCTTGATGTTCGACAGATCGACCTCGACGCAGCCGTCGTAGTAGGCAACATCGGCGGGCTTGAGCTCGCGGTAGTCGTCGCCGCGGCCATGCATGGTCAAAAACGCGTGCGTATCCTCGTCGGTGGCCCAGATGCTCGACAGGCAGGTGGTCTCGGTGGTCATGACGTCGACACCGTTGCGGTAGTCGGTCGTCATGCTCGCGATGCCGGGGCCCACAAACTCCATGACCTTGTTCTTGACGTAGCCCTTGGCAAAGACGGCGCGGATAATGGCGAGCGCCACGTCGTGCGGGCCGACGCCGGGACGCGGGGCGCCCGTAAGGTAGATGGCAACGACGCCGGGATAGGCGACATCGTAGGTGTCGCGCAGCAGCTGCTTTGCCAGCTCGCCACCACCCTCGCCCACAGCCATGGTGCCCAGGGCGCCGTAGCGGGTGTGCGAGTCGGAGCCCAGGATCATCTTGCCGCAGCCGGCGAAGTTCTCACGCATAAAGGAGTGGATGACGGCGATATGCGGGGGGACGAAAATGCCGCCGTACTTCTTGGCCGCGGAAAGGCCAAAGACGTGGTCGTCCTCGTTGATGGTGCCGCCCACGGCACACAGGGAGTTATGGCAGTTGGTGAGCACGTAGGGCAGCGGGAACTGCTCCATGCCCGAGGCGCGCGCCGTCTGGATGATGCCGACAAAGGTGATGTCGTGGCTCGCCATGGCATCAAAGCGAATCTTGAGCGCCTCGGGATCTCCGGACGTATTGTGTGCCTGGAGGATCGAATACGCGATGGTGCCGCGCTTGGCATCCTCGGGCGTCTGCGTAATACCGCGCTCGGCAGCCTCGGCCGCAGGCACAACCTCACTGCCGCCGCGCAGGTAGATGCCGTCCTCGTACAGCTTGACCATACTGTCTCCCACTCTGCCCAAAAGATTTGGGCGCATAGCATACATTCGTTCAATATCGTGCCATAGAACGGTTGCGAGTGGGTTACGAATCTGCGCGTTCACTTTATCTCGGTAAAGTAAAGAACGAGCCCAGTGTGAGCCGGCAGACTTGGCGCAAGAGCGTCCCTTTCGACTAGTCATTTAAGAACGTCCCCAATGACCACCCTACCGCATCCGGAGCAAGGCAACGCCGCAGGTAGAGGACGGACAGCGAGCGACGTCCAGAGCGAACAAGTTGGCATGAAAAAGGCAAGGCATAGACCTTCTGGTCATGCCTTGCCTTTTGAATGACAACTTGTCGCTCTGGGTGGCGCACAGCGTCGGCCCGTTACGCGGGTTGGTAAACCCGCGTAACTACAAATCCCCGCCGGCACCCAGCAGCTTGCGCATGACCTGTTCGGGGTTAACCGAGCCGTCGCGCGGGGCCAGGGCGGTGATCTTCTTCTGCATCTTGTACTCGTGCAGCTCGTCCTCGAGCTGGCGCACGCGGGCGCGGAGCTTTTCGTTCTCGCGCTCGCGCTCCTCGGCACGCTCCTTCATATCGAGGATGCGCACCACGCCGGCAAGGTTGATGCCCTCGTCGGTCAGCTGGTTGATGAGCTCCAGGCGCTCGATATCGGCACGCGAATACAGACGCGTGTTGCCGCCCGAGCGCTGGGGGTTCACCAGGCCCTTGGACTCGTAGACGCGCAGAGTCTGCGGATGCATACCGGTCAGCTCGGCCGCCACGCTAATCATGTACAGCGGTTTGTTCCTATTGTCCTCGGCCATGCTACCTGACCCCTTTCCGTCTCGTTATCGTCCATCATAAGCCCGCGGGCGTGGGCGTGCGCCGCGACCGCCCTAGTACGTCGCCTTGTAACGGTTGACCTTCTCGCGGTAGTCGCGCGTGTCGGCCTCGCGCAGCTTGGTCATGGCATCGCGCTCGTCATCAGACAGGTTCGTGGGAACCTGCACCTTGATCTCGACCAGCAGCGCACCGGTGCGCCCGCGATGCTTAACGTCGGGCGCGCCCATCTCCTTAAAGCGGAACTTCTTGCCCGTCTGGGTACCCGCGGGCACCTTCAGACGAACCGTCGCACCACCGGGCGTCGGCACGTCCACCGTGCAGCCGAGCGCCGCCTCGTAGACCGAGACCGGTACCTCCATGGTCACGTCGGCACCTTTGCGCTTAAACAGCGGGTGCTCCTCCACATGCGTGGTCACGACCAGGTCGCCGCGCTCGCCACCCGCAACGCCGTACTCGCCGCGACGCTTGTAGCGTAGCTTGCCGCCGTCGACCGCGCCCGCGGGCACCGAGACCGTAATGGTCTGCTGCTCGCCTGTCGAGGGAATGCGATAGGTGACCTTGTGCGTCACGCCGCGGAACGCGTCCTCAGCCGTCACATCGACGGTCAGCGACAGGTCGCCGCCCTTGCGAGCGCGGCTGCGACCCGCGCCGGCACCGGCAGCGCCCGCAGCCCCGGCAAAGCCCGAGCCCCAATCGCTGCCCCAG
>DBEXKF010000004.1:0-2032 GCA_048175045.1 Collinsella sp. | reverse complement strand
GCTCGAATACTTGGTCGCCACGTTATTGACCACGCTGTTGGAGAGCGCCGTCACAAACTCGCGGTCGGACATATCATTGGAAAGATTCGCCCAGCGGAAAAAGTCCCTGCAGCCACCGGTGCCGCACATGTTGGTAATGCTCCACACCATGCCCTTGACGCAATCGGCGCGGCCCGAAATATCAATACCCAGGCCGCTCTTGAGCCACGCCTCGGTCACCGCATAGTACGAGTTGTACGCATACGCATCTTGAAGTGCTGAGAACTCAACAGGATCGGTGTTGTACGCACCTTGGAAGGCATCCTGCGCGATATGGCCCAGCTCGGTGAGCTGGCCGTTCTCGTACATGACATTACTCGTGTTGGAAATCTCGCTGCCGCGATCAATCGCATCCTTGAGCATGCTGTATTTTTCGGGATTGTAGTTGTAGGCCTGCTTCATAAACGGAATGAGCGACCAACGACGGTCGAACTGGTAATAACCCAGCGCGTTATAGCCGTCACCGTACGAAAAGCCCTGGTTGTAGTTGCCATGGCTCTCGTACTTGGTAAAGTACTTTATCTCGGGAGTCACGTTGACAAACGAAACGCCCTGGACCGACCTCAGCACGCCCGAGAAGGACTGCTGGGTGTAAAGGCCCTTATCGATATCGGTGGCATCCGAGGCAACGCCCGGCGTGGGCTCCTCGGCAGCGGCGGGTGCCGGCGCGGAAACGGCGCCAAACGAAAGCGCCAGCGTCAGGCCCGCGACAATCGCGGAATGCTTGGGCTGCATAAAATCCTCCCTGCATTGGTGTAGTTAAAGTGCAGTTTGCAAAGATGAGAATAAGTATTGCAGCTCGCCCGTTGTTGCACAACAACCCCTCGGTAAACGGCAACAACCCTCCGCGAAATCTTAAGGAATTGCGCTCAACCTACAGCTTAATGTCAAAGTTGATCTCGGGGACGGCGGCTAGGTCGGCCAACGTCACGCCGTCGACGTACTTTTCGATCACGTCGTCCAGGCCGCGCCAGAACTTGACGGTCGAGCAAAGATCGCTGCGAGTGCAGCTGTTGTCGATGCCATCGCACGCCACTGGAGCCGTGCTGCCCTCGACGGCGCGCAGGATGTCGCCGGCACGCACCTCGGCCGGGTCCTTGGCCATCATGTAGCCGCCGCCCTTGCCGCGCACGCTCTTAAGCAGGCCCGCCTTCATAAGCGGACGAACCAGCTGCTCCAGATACTTTTGTGAGATATGCTCGCGGTCGGCAACCTCGCGCAGGGCAATCTTGCCCTCGGCGTCGCCCAGCGCCGCGATATAGATCATCAGCCGGAGGGCATAGCGGCCCTTGGAAGAAATGAGCATACCTACCCTCCCATCGCATCTGGGACAACATAACCAGGTTTGTTTGTCCCAAATCTTAAGTAAATGGGACAAACACAACAGGTTATTTTGTCCCAGAATTTGAAAAGTCGAGTGGATTAGTCGGGTTTTCCCTTGACTAACGCCGAACCCATAGTAACTTTATTCCGAGAAGATTCCTAGGGTTTAGTACACCTATGAGTACACCATATACAGAGAGGGACAGCATGAGCGCAAATCCGCTGCTTTCCATCGAAGGTCTGACCGCCTCCGTGGACGAAAAGACCATCCTCCACAACGTCAACCTCAACGTCGCCGCCGGCGAGACCCACGTGCTGATGGGACCCAACGGCGCCGGCAAGTCCACCCTCGGCCACCTGGTCATGGGCGACCCCGTCTACACGGTCAACGACGGCCGTATCGTCTTTGACGGCCAGGACATCACCAAGCTCACCACCGACAAGCGCTCGCGCGCCGGCCTGTTCCTGAGCTTCCAGGCACCGGTCGAGATCCCCGGCGTGCCGCTGTCGAGCTTTTTGCGCGCCAGCATCGCCGGCCGCCCCGGCCTGGAGATGAAGGGTAAGGAGTTCCGCCGCCGCGTCAAGGAGCTCGCGGCCGAGCTCAACATGGATACCGCCTACCTCAACCGCGAGCTGGGCGTGGGCTTCTCGGGCGGCGAGAAGAAGAAGG
>DBEXKF010000003.1:0-5002 GCA_048175045.1 Collinsella sp. | reverse complement strand
AAAGTTTAGCAAGCTCGGCCACCGAGTGCACCACTGCATCGGCACTCGCCGCCTCGTGCTCGCCCGGCGCCGCCGCGCCCGAATAGATACCAATGCACGGCACGCTCATCGCGTGCGCGCCCTCCACATCGTTAAAGCGGTCGCCGATCATCACGGCCTCGTCGGCCGTCGCACCGAGCGCCGCCAGCGCATCGCGGACCGAATCTGCCTTGGTCTCGCGCCCCTGCGGCGGATTCATGCCAACCACGGCTTCGAACTGGCAAAGCCCCAGCTCATGCACCATATCGATGCACTTCGCCTCCATGCGCGACGTCGCCACAGCCATACGCTTGCCCTGGGCGGTCAACCCATCCAGCAGCTCGGGAATCCCATCGAACACGGGGTACTCCTCCGGCCCCAGCTCATCAAAAAAGGCACGGTACTCGTCGGCCACCACGAGCGATTCCTCGCGCGTAAAGCCGTAAAAGTCGTGGAAGCTCTTCCACAGGGGAGGCCCGATCATACGGCGCAAGTCACCCATCTGCGCCTCCGAAAACCCGCGCGCAGCCAGCGTCTTGCGCGTCGAGGTCATCACCGCCCGGCCCGTATCTGCCACCGTGCCGTCAAAATCGAACAGCACAATCGACCGTCTGCATATCTCCAGCGCCTCCATCGGCATCCCTCTTCCCCAGTTGGTGATTTCCACACTTACACTTCAAACTGTTGACTATTCAACAATTAAAGCTGGCAATGTGGAACGACTCCACTATACTTGTCGCACTTTGCTCTCAGAAGGCGGCGCGCAAGCGCCCCAACGAAAGGTGCAATTATGTCTTTTGCCATCATAACCGACTCCACGTCGGACATCTCCCCCGCCCGCGCCCAAGAGGTCGGCATTTACGTGATTCCGCTGCATGTAATTATCGAAGGTGAGGACCTGCTCGACCAGGTGCAGATCACCGCCGAGGAGTACGTCGCCCGCATGGCAGGCTCCGAGCAGCTACCGCACACCTCGCAGCCGAGCGCCGGTGAGTTCAAGGCGCTCTTTGATCGCGTGCTCGCCGACGGCCATGATAGCGCCATCTTTATCTCGCTGTGCAGCGAGTGGTCTGCCTGCTATGCCAACGCCAGCCTGACGGCCGAAACGCACGAGCTCGACGTGCGTTGCATCGACTCGCGCACCGGCTCGGGTGCCGAGGGCCTGCTGGTGGAGTACGCGCTGGCCATGCGCGAGGACGGCCGCAGCCTGGACGAGACCGAGGCGCAGATCCGCGCGACGCTGCCCGACGCCCACCTGCTGCTGATTCCCCGCACGCTCGAGAACCTCGTTAAGAACGGCCGCGCGCCCAAACTCGCCGGCCAGCTGACGCAGATGCTCAACATTCGCCTGGCCGTTTCGCCGGAGTGGAAATCGGGCGAGATCAAGGCCATCAAAAAGGGCCGCGGCGCCAAGCGCATCGTCGCCAACACCATGGCCGACTGCCTCGCATTTTTGGCTGAACACCCGGGTTCGAGCGTGCGCGTGCTCACGACCGGCGCCGCCGAGGAGCAAGAGCTCGTCAACCAGGCGCTCGCGGGTCAGGACTACGTAGACGCCGGCACCGGCCCCATCGGCTGCACCATCGCCACCCACGTAGGCGTCGACGCCATCGCCATCAGCTACTGCCCCCGCTACCAGCCCATCCACTAGGGGCACCTTTACCACTTGCGGTGAAATAGGGACTGTTTTTGGCTTATCAGCCGCAAATCAATCCCTATTCCACCGCAACTTAGAAGCAGTTCGTTTGGGACGGGGCTAAAAAGACTGGTATCAAACGTTTCAGACCAGTCTTTTTAGCCCCGTCCCATTTTAGCTACTCTACATCAGCCCGCTCAGGGCGATGTCGACGGCCTCGTTGAGGTCGTCAGTAATGTGTACCAGATCCGGATCGAGCGGGCTGATCATACCGGCGCTCATCACCGGGCCGTTGGGCCAGTCGAACAGACCCCCTCGCGGTACCCACTGGACAAAAATGGCAAATATGAGTACTGCCACCAAATTAGTAGCAGCAAAATCTCGCCGGAATCGATCGTTTCGATTAATTTCACGCCTTGCCAAGGCTCAAAATGCCGTGTTTGGTGGGTTAGATATATAGAATAATGTCGAATTGGTATTCTATTCTTGCCAAATGTTATGAGACTACATTAACAGCAGTACTCACATTTGACGTTATTTGACCACGGGGTCATTCGAAAACCCCTCCCCACGCCGCCAACCCGCCCCATAGCCGTCAAAAACCTTTAACAACAGCCGCCGCACGTTTTGGCACCGGCTGATTGCCACTCACGGATCGGTACCCCACTATTACCGAACCAAAATCGAAGTCGCGTATCTCATAAAGCTGAAATGACGTACCCTCATCCCAATGAACGCTGATAAGAATGGCTTTCAAATGAGCAACGGCACGCATCAATACGCCCTTTTCGGGAGCGCCCTATTCAAATTCAATAAAACGGTCGTCCACGCTTCGGATCCGCGCAAGCAAATCGTTATCTGCAGCAGCGGTCCAGACATCCGTTATACAACGCTGGAAGAATGGGAGAAAGCTGGCGATTCTTTCGATAGACGGGCGCAGATCGAAGATATCGTCACCAGCGCAAGCCCAGCGCGCGACAAACTCGAGCTCTTCCGCAATCTCTTTACTGGTCGCAAAGATGTCTACGCTCATGGGTACCGCAGAAAAGACGGAGGAATTGGCTATACGCCCGCCTGCGCAAATGAGTGGAAGTCAGGCATTTGCCCCAAAGCAAGCCACCAGAGAGTCAAATGCACGGAATGCAGCAGCCGCGTCTTCCCCGAGTTGAGCGATGCCGCGATCATCGCCCATTTCAGAGGCAATGACGATAGGCTTCGAGACGTTATAGGCCAATATGTGCTCGATAAAGACAGCAACACGAAAGTCCTGGTCATCGATTTTGACGGAGCCGATTGGAAAGAAGCGACGAAAGCCATTCGACATGTCGCAAAAAGCCACGGAATCGATGTCGCAGTTGAGCGATCGAGATCGGGCGACGGCGCACATGTCTGGTTTTTCTTCCTAGAGCTCGTCAGCGCAAAGACCGCACGAGATTTTGGAAGCAGCCTTATCACCGAAGCGGCGATACTGAACAAGACAATCACCTTCAAAGCATTTGACCGAATGCTGCCCGCGCAGTCCACCATTCCTGAGGGCGGCTTTGGAAATCTCATAGCGCTGCCTTTTCAAGGAAAAGCGCAGCGAAAAGGGAACAGCGTATTTGTTGACGAGCAATTTGAGCCCTTTCCCGATCAATGGCTTTACCTTTCGCAAATCCAGTTAATCCCGCGCGTGACGGTGCAAAATCTGATCGAGAGCATCGAAAATAGGTCACATGGAATAGCAGCTGTTGCGGCGGCAAACACCGGTGTGCCACATTCCCAGAGACTGCGAAAGCGGCTTCCGCTCACACCGCGGGACTTCCCGTCATCGCTGTCCGTCACGCAGACCGATATGCTCTATATCCCCGAAAAATCTCTGAGTCCCGCAGCTCAAATGGAAGTCCGCAGGCTTGCAACATTTGCCAACCCAGAATTCTTCCGCGCACAATCTATGCATCAATCGGTATTCGGCAAACCGCGGTTCATAGACCTCAGCGAACTTAGAGATGGCTACGTCGCGATTCCCAGAGGCTGCAAGGTTCAACTTGAGCGGCTGCTTCAAGAAGCCGGCGTTTCTGCCCACTATTCAGACAAACGCAAGTCGAGCCATCCAATTGCGATGGCATTTAAAGGGACTCTTCGCCCTGAACAGCAAATTGTCGCTGAACAGATGCTCAGCTATGAAGACGGGATCATGTCCGCACCGACGGGGTTCGGCAAAACCGTCATCGGAGCTTATCTTATTGCTGCCATTGGTCTTCCAACGCTCGTCATCGTTCCTAAAACTGCGCTCATTGCCCAATGGAAATCCCAACTCGAACGATTTCTCGACATCACGGACAACAGAGAGCCCGTCCGAACCCCAAAGGGACGAATCAGCAAAAGACAGCCTCCGCTCATTGGGCAAATCGGAGGAGGCAAGACCGCCATAAGCCGTCTCATCGACATTGCTTCATTCCAGTCGCTATCCGGCAAGGATCCCCAAACCGGCGAGTCATTAGCCAAGGAGTTCGTTCGCGATTACAGTCTCATCATCTGTGACGAATGCCACCATGCGGCCGCGCCACAGCTTGAGCTTGTCCTCAAGTCCGCTCCTGCCAAATATGTATATGGCCTTTCCGCAACGCCCGAGCGTTCGGACGGACTCACGCGGGCACTCTCGATGCTCTGCGGCCCGGTTCGCTATGTCGTCGATCCAAAAACGCAAGCAATCCAACAGGGGATTCAGCGCATTGTTAGACCGCGTTTCACCGGAATTCGATTACCCACCTACGGACCAGGAGCATCCTTTAACCAAATTCTCGATCTCCTGTGTGTACACGCCGCGAGAAACGAAGCAATTATCGAGGACGCCCTCGAGGCCGCATCAAACGGCCGGCATCCGCTTGTGCTATCTAAAAGAAAAAAGCATGCCGAAGAGCTATGCAGGCTACTTCAAAGCCGTGGACACGAACCCATACTCTTAACCGGAGAAATCGACGCCAAAGAAAGAAAAGCAATACTGAAGAGTCTTCCCAGCTTTGAGCATGATCATCGAATCATCGTCGCAACTGAAAGTCTTCTGGGCGAGGGCTTCGACCTGTCTTACCTTGACACTTTGCTCATTGCCACTCCAATATCTTGGGACGGCAGCATAACGCAGCAGGCAGGTAGGCTACACAGAAGCCACGAGGGCAAACAGCGGGTTGAGATATTCGACTATGTTGACCTGTCGATACCCATGTTCGCGCGCATGTACCAAAAGAGGCTCAAGACCTACGCCAAGCTGGGGTATGAAGTCTTTGCGGCAAACGACAACAGACAGGACGATCGAAACATCCTCGTTAGGTCGGCAAGAGCCGTGGAGGCTTTAGTGAATGACATCGA
>DBEXKF010000002.1:0-4654 GCA_048175045.1 Collinsella sp. | reverse complement strand
GTAGTCTTTAGCTTTAATGATCTTCATTACGCGTCCTTTCTCGTACAAGAGAGGCAAGGCTCCCTTACAAGCACTTGCCCGCGGCCCGCGTCGGCCGCAACCAACGTGTGCGGCCACCAGGGCGAGGTCGCGTAATGTATGTGTCTCGTGTCTAGCCGCGTCGAGGCCCCTGCCCGTCCACGGTGACCCGAAGCTGTTTAGCCTCGGACGTTTCCCATCTTGCCACGGAGGGCGTCCTCTTTCAAGGGCGCCCTCCGTAAACGTGTTTGAATTGTAGGCTAATGGCCATGTGCACTTGCTAGCGCTCGCGAGCAACGATGAGCTGGTCCATCTCTTCGACATGCACGCCAACGGAGCCCTTGATGCTCGAGAACTCAACGGAGTTGCACACCAAGATGGGAACCGTCACATCGTAGCCCTCGGCAGCAATTGCCTCGCGATCGAACTCAATGAGTACATCGCCCTTATGGACGATGTCACCCACTTGCGCATGTACGGTAAAGTGCTTGCCCTCGAGCTGAACAGTGTCCAAACCAACGTGGATGAGCACGTCCAAGCCATCGACCGTGTTAAGCGCAACAGCGTGTCCCGTGGGAAAAATGGCCTCGACCTTGGCATCAGCCGGTGCAATCACACGCGTTCCGGTGGGCCGAATCGCCACGCCCTGGCCCAAAAGGCCGGTGGCAAACGTCTGATCGTTTACCTCGGAAAGCGGAATGACATCGCCCGAGATGGGAGCATCCAGCGTAAGGACTCGACCACGCATACCAAAAGACCTTAGGACTTTAGTGAACATGCTCCCCCTCGGACATACCAATCAATCAAAATAACCTTAACAGTTTACCACTTGGCAACGGTTTTTGACCATTAGGGAAGTTCGCGCTTGACAACCTCGACGATGTCGTCGACAACGCGCTGGGTCAGCTCGTGCGTCTCAGCCTCGGCCATCACACGGACCAGCGGCTCAGTACCGCTCGGGCGCACCAGAATGCGGCCGCGGCCGTCAAGCTCCTTCTCGGCAGCAGCGACGGCATCCCAGATGGGCTGGCAATCGTCCAAGCCGGCCTTGTTGTCGGAATGCACGTTGACGAGCACCTGCGGGTACTTCTTCATGATGCCGGAAAGATCGGTGAGGGTGCGGCCGGTGCGCTTGAGCACGGCCAGAAGCTGCAGGGCCGTCACCAGGCCGTCACCGGTGGTGTTGTGCTCCAGGAAGATGATGTGGCCGGACTGCTCGCCGCCGATAACGGCGCCGTCCGCGAGCATGCGCTCCAGAACGTAGCGGTCGCCCACGGCGGTCTGGACCATCTCGAAGCCCTGCTCCTTCATAGCGATGGAGAAGCCCAGGTTGCACATGACGGTCGAAACGATCTCGGAGTTAGCGAGCTTGCCGCGAGCGGCGAGGTCAGAACCGCAGATAGCCAGGATGTAGTCACCGTCGATCTCATTGCCCTCGCTGTCCACGAACAGTACGCGGTCGGCGTCGCCGTCGTGGGCCAGACCGATGTCAGCATGGGTGCGCAGCACGAGCTCGCGCAGGGGCTCGAGGTGCGTAGAGCCGCACTCAACGTTAATGTCGGTGCCGCAGTAATCGGTGTTGATAGCGTGCACCGTGGCACCCAGGCGCTGCAGCGCGGCGGGCGTAGTCTGGCAAGAAGCACCGTGACCGCAGTCGACGGCAACGACCAGGCCGTCGAGCCTCAGGCCATCAAGCGTATCGATGGCGTGGTCGACGTATGCCTTGCGGGCGTCCTTCATCTTGATGATGTGGCCCACGCCGGCGCCAGTCGGCAGCGTGTCGGCAGCCATGGCTTCCTCGGACATGACCCAGGCGCTGATCTCTTCCTCGACAGCATCGGGAAGCTTCATACCCTTGCGGCTAAAGAACTTGATGCCGTTGAACTCCGGCGGATTGTGCGAAGCGGAGATGACAATGCCGCCATCGAGCTCGTTCTGAACGGTGAGCAGTGCCACGGCAGGCGTGGGGATGACGCCGCAGCAGTGCGGACGGCCGCCCTCGGCCATAATGCCGGCGGTCAGAGCGCTCTCGAGCATGGTGCCCGAAAGACGCGTGTCGCGGCCGATGCAGATGTCCGGACCAAGGAACTTGGTCGCCGCGCGACCCAGGCGAAACGCAAGATCGCACGAAAGATCGGCGTTGGCGACGCCACGGACGCCGTCGGTACCGAAGATGTTCTGGGGCATAGGATCGCTCCTTCCCTAGCAGGCGATATGCAACCGCCCACCCTAGTCGAAAAAGAAAAGCGGGACCCGCCGAGGAATCGGCAGGCCCCGCTTGTACATTGTATCTCGAAAGGAGATAAAACCTTAGCGCTTGGAGAACTGGGGAGCGCGGCGGGCCTTCTTGAGGCCGTACTTCTTGCGCTCGACCACGCGAGCATCGCGCGTAAGGAAACCGGCCTTCTTGAGGTCAGCACGGTAGTCGCCAGCGTTCAGAAGAGCGCGAGCGATGCCCAGGCGCAGAGCGCCGGACTGACCGGAGATGCCGCCGCCATCGCACAGAGCGATAACGTCGAACTGACCGGCGGTATCGGTCACCTTGAAGGGAGCAAGGGCGTTCTCAACGAGCTGATGACGGCCGAAATACTGCTCGGCGTCACGCTTGTTGATGGTCACCTTGCCGGTGCCGGGGACGAGACGGACGCGGGCGACGGCGTTCTTACGACGGCCGGTACCCTGGTAGACAACGGTGTTCTCAGCCATCTTTAAGCCTCCAGCTCAATCTTCGTGGGGTTCTGGGCAGCATGCGGATGCTCGGCACCAGCGTAGACCTTAAGCTTGGTCATCTGGGCACGGCCGAGGGTGGTCTTGGGCAGCATGCCGCGAACGGCGCGCTCGATGACCTTCTCCGGGTGCTTCTCCATAGCCTGGCGGAAGCTCTCAGCCTTGAGGCCGCCGTTGTAACCGCTGTGGCGATAATAGGTCTTCGTGTCGGCCTTGTTACCGGTAAGCTGGACCTTATCGGCGTTGATGACGACAACGAAGTCGCCGCAGTCGCTGTTGGGCGTGAACTGGGGCTTGTTCTTACCGCGCAGGATCATTGCGATCTGGGTGGCAAGACGGCCCAGGACAGCACCATCGGCGTCGACGAGAACCCAGTTGCGCTGGACCTCGCCCTGCTTGGCGTAGTGAGTCGATTTCGAAATCACTTAGACTCCTCCATGTACAGTACGTGTTGTTACAGAGATTCACGGGGCTCTGCAAGTAACCCGTCCATATTACCCCGCTCGCCGCCCGAGTCAACAGGTATTTTGGCTCCGACCAGAGTTTCTGCACATGTCATCCACGAGCCGTGACGTTGCAGCGCTAGCGCTCAACAAACTCCTGGATCTCCGCGAGCAAACGCTTTGCCTCCTGGCGACCCTGAATATACAGGTCCAAAAGCTTTGCCGGATCATGCTCGACATGGCCGACCTCGACCGGCTTTTGCGGAGCGATGACCAGCGCGCGGCCCTCGCGCTCATACTTCCACAGGTGCATGCGCTGGAGGTTATAGCGGTCGTGGCGCGTCTCGATAGCCTCGAGCAGGTAGGGGTAGTCGGCATAGCGGGCGCGCGCGGCAGGCATAAACTCGTAGGGCTTTTTCTCGTACAAGCGGTCCTGCGTGACAATGACAACCGCGCGCTCGAAGCCGGCCTCCTCCAGCACATGCTCGATAGGAACCGAATCGGCTACGCCGCCGTCGACGTATTTGTGCCCGTCAATCTCGACCGGCGGCGTCACCAGCGGCAACGAGGTCGAGGCACGCACGGCGTCGAGGTCGAGCACGGCGCTTTTGACCGGCAGGTATGCGGCAGTTCCAAAGAGCATGTCCGTCGCGACGGCGTACATCTCGATGGGGCTCGCGTCGAACGCCTCGTTGTCAAAGGGATCCAGGCGGTCCTGGATATCGTTGAAGATAAAGTCGTAACCCACGATGGAGCCCGTGGATGCGAAGGATGCGGCACCCATGTAGCGGTTGTCATTGCAGAAGGTCAGGTTGATGCGATTGACGCGACCGATCTGGTGTGACTTGTAGTTGACGCCGTTGAGCGCACCGGCCGATACGCCATATACCGCCGGAATTTCGACACCGGCCTCCATGAGAACGTCGAGCACGCCGGCGGTAAACTGCCCACGAAAACTGCCACCCTCCAAGACGAGCGCGACCTTGCCGGCATTCTTTGCCTTATCTTCTGCAGTCATATTGACCTCCTGCGATTGCGTTTTGGCTTTCTTCTACCCAGTTTTGGAATGGAGGGCGCGCAGGTTTTTCGAGGCGGCAGGTGAAGCGGAAAGCGCGTCCCAGTTTGAGGCGGGATTCCGGGATGCGCTTTCCGATTGGACCGTCATTGGGAAAGCGCGACCCGTTCTGAGCGCGGATTCCGGGATGCAGTTTCCGCTTGAGGCGTCTTCCGGAAAATGAATCCCATTCCGAGCGTCGATTCCGGGATGCAGTTTCCGCTTGAAACGTCATCCGGAAACCGCATCCCAGTCTGAACCGGAATTCTGGGATGGATTTTCCGCCTGGGGCGACGTTGATGCGGGGCATGGCAGGCTGCAGTCCGATCGGCATCGCATCTGCATAGGGCTGAGGCTTTGCGCGGAGAATCCGCGTATTTGCTTCGCAAATACGCACCGGCTTCGGCCGCCT
>DBEXKF010000001.1:0-7798 GCA_048175045.1 Collinsella sp. | reverse complement strand
CCATCGCCCGCCGCGTGGGGCTGAGCCGCGAGCAGGTCATCGCCGACGTCCTCCCCGCCGACAAGGAGCGCCACGTGCGCGAGCTGCAGGATGCGGGCGGCAAGGTCGCCATGGTGGGCGACGGCATCAACGACTCCCCCGCCCTGGCGCGCGCCGACGTGGGCCTTGCCATCGGCACCGGCGCCGACATCGCCAAGGAGGGGGCAGATGTGGTGCTCATGCGCAGCGATCTCATGGACGTCGCCCGCGCCATCGAACTTTCGCGCGCCACGATTCGCAACATCAAGCAAGACCTGTTCTGGGCGCTGTTCTACAACGGCATCGGCATTCCGCTGGCGGCGGGCGTATTTTTCCCGCTCACCGGATGGCAGCTCTCGCCGATGTTTGGCGCCGCAGCGATGAGCCTGTCGAGCGTATGCGTCGTGTCCAATGCGCTGCGCTTAAAATCCTTTATGCCTAAAGTGGCAAAATAGGATCACTATTACGTTCATTTAGAACGGGTTTTCCAGGTGCCCGAGATTGACCTGAAAGAGGAGCGACGCGTACTTTGGTACGCGAGCGACGGCTTGAAGGTCAAGGTCGGGTGCCTGGGAAAGCCGACACAACAGAGAGGAACACCCATGCGTTACACGATCAAGACTTCCGGCCTTATGTGCGGCCACTGCGACGCTACTGTCGAGACGGCACTGCTCAACGTTGCCGGCGTGACCGACGCCGACGCCGATCACGAGACCCAGACCGTCCAGGTGGAGTGCGCCGACACCGTGACCGCTGAGCAGCTCGCTGCCGCCGTCGAGGGCGCCGGCGAGAAGTTCCACGCCCAGTCCGTAACCGCCGCGTAACGACCCACGCGCACCCCGACCAGAAACGAGGACCCGCCATGATGGCAGACCACAAATCGGTGACCCGCATGCTCAAGACGGCACGCGGCCAGATCGACGGCATCCTGCGGATGGTCGATGAGGACCGCTATTGCGTCGATATTTCCACACAGCTCATGGCCACACAGGCGCTCCTCGCGCGCATTAACGCCGACGTGCTCAAGGCGCATATCGAAGGCTGCGTGACTTCGGCAATCGAATCGGGCGACGAAGACCTCAAAGCCGCCAAACTCGCCGAAATCGAACGCGTCGTCGACAAACTCTCCAAGTAATTGGGGCATTGGGGACAGGTACGTTTGCACCACATTGGTGCAGATTAACCTGTCCCCCTTGCTCTAAATCGGGTATAAAGGCGTGCAGCATATCGAACGAAAGGCAATTTGCATGAATGACTTTATGAAGGGTCGCAATGGTGCCGATGAACTCACCATCGTGATGGGTTTTGCCGGCATCGTCATCGCGATGATCGGATCGATAGCCCGCATCCAGTGGCTCAGCTGGATTGCCATCGCCGTAATCGTGATTGGCGTGCTGCGCGGCCTGTCCAAAAATATCGACGCACGTCGCAAGGAGAACGAGGCCTTTGTCGCCGCGACTGCAAACGTACCCGGCTTGGGCAAGTTTGTAGCTAGCTTGGGCGGCGGAGCTGCAGCGGCCAACGCCTCGCGCGCAGCCGGTACTAGCAAGGAAGACTTTGAACGTGCCAAGCGCACAGCCAAGAAGATGTGGAAGGGCCGCAAGACCACGGCCTATCTCAAGTGCCCCAACTGCGGCCAGATGCTCTCCGTTCCCAAGGGCAAGGGCAAGATTCGCGTCACCTGCCCCAAGTGCCACGCCAAGATGGAAACCCGCTCCTAGCACTCGCACGCGGGACAATTAATCAGGTTTGTTTGTCCCAAATCTTAAGTGTTTGTTCGATAAAAAAGCCGAGGCCTCGTGTTGAGACCTCGGCTTTTTGTATGCGGCAACGGAGCTGTCCCTTTGTCTCGTCTACGCCACACCGTCGCGGGCCAGCTCCTCGGCAAGCGCTTCGGCAGGCATGGCCATAATCGCGTCGAGCTCGGCGTCCACCTCGGGAATACGCTTCACCTTGAGCTTGCGCACCAGATCACCGCGACACATCACGTGCGTCGGCTCACGCAGTGCGCACAGATCATCGAGCGGGTTCTTGCGCGTCACCAGGATATCGGCCGCCTTGCCACACTCGATTGTTCCGGTCTCGCCACCCAGGCCCAGTAGCTCGGCATTGACCTGCGTAGCCGTATGCAGTGCGAAGGCGTTGCTCACGCCCACGTACTTGGCAAAGTAAGCCACCTCGCGCCACATGTCGTACTGCGTCACGAACGGGCAGCTCGAGTCCGTGCCCAGGCCCACCTTAACGCCGGCTTCCAGCGCCGCGCGAGCGCTCTCGATAATGCCCGAGCACACGATGTCACCGTTCTTCTTTTGCGTGTCGGTCGAATGGGTCTTTTCCGGATCGAGCAGTACAAACGGCAGTGCGGGGCTGATTGTGCAGGTCACGCTCGGCGCGCGTCCCTCGAGCTGTGTTCCCGCGGCGCCGCGGTACAGCTCCAGGATCTCGGGGGTCATCGGAGCGCCGTGCTCGATTGTGTCGACGCCGGCCTGAAGCGCGGCCTTCACACCTTCGGTGCTCTCGACATGGGCCATGACCGGAAGGCCAACCTCGTGCGCCGCTTTGCACGCCGCCGCGGCAACCTCGACCGGCATGCGCAGCACGCCCGGCTCACCCACCTCGGTCGCGTCGAACACGCCACCCGTCACGAACAGCTTGATGACGTCGGCACCGCGCGCATACAGGTCGCGCACCTGTTCGGCCGCCTCGGTGGGACTGTTTGCCACCTGGGCGAACAAGCCCGCACCATGGCCGCCCGGAACCGTAACGCCCGTTCCCGGCGCCACCAGGCGAGGGCCTTGATACTTGCCGGCATCGATAGCGTTGCGAACGGCAATGTCGGCAAACAGCGGGTCGCCTGCACCGCGCACCGTGGTCACGCCACTTGCCAGTTGTTGTTGGGCGCTGCCCTTAAGAATGTGGCGCACGATGGCGCGCCCCACGGGATTATCGAGCTTCTTCATCAGCGCGCCCGCATCGCCCGCCGAAACCGGCTTGCCCGAGCCGCACAGATGCACATGCATATTGATGAGGCCTGGCATGAGATACGCACCTGCCAGGTCGATAACCTCGGCACCCGCAGGCGCCTGCGCCACAGCACTCGGCCCCATCCACGTGATGGCACCGCGCTCAACGGCCACGGCCATGTTGGGCTGCGGCTCCATATGCTCCGAACCATCCAGGACGGTCGCATTGATAAACAACGTGGAACGATCGGCAGACGCCATATCGAGCTCCTCCCTCACGATTAACTTGAACATTTGTCCATTATTACCTAGTCCCGCTGGATTGCTGCAGACGCATCGGCTAACGGAGGGAAGAGGGGATGTGGGGGACGGAATACGTTGCAGTCCCACCCCAGCGACACCAGGGAAATGTCTCGAACTGTAACAGGTACAGGGTTATTGGGCCCCTTGCTGTTACAGATCGAGACAAAACCCCTCAGCGCCCATACCACCGGCATCTCCATTCCTCAGCCAAATCGGCCCGTCGCGGAATACCCGCCAGCCTCATCTTCTCAACCAGCTTCCCCGGATTCTTGAGCTCATCAAACGTAAACCGAAGCACCTTGTGTCCGAGCATTGTCAGATGGGACTCCCGCTGACGTTCTGCCACGAATGGGTCGATCGACTCCCGACCCTCGTCGTTCTGCAAGGCATACTTCCCCTTTCCGTCCAGCTCGCCAATCACGCACGTTCCGTCCTCGAGCCTCCAAAAATAATCAACGCGAAACACTTGGCTCGAATCGAGCGGATCACGAAACTCCACCTGCAGCTCCGGAACCGGAAAACCGTATGCAATAAAGAACGCTCGGAACCGAGACTCGCCGCCGTTTTCGGACAGCCCGTCCGCATACGACGCGATCACCTGCGCCCTGCGATACCCTCGCCTGCCCTCGCAATCGGCGCGGAGGCGCTCGCACAAATCCCCACGTGATACGCCTTTCGCCCGCAGTGCAGAATCGGCAATCGCCAACCCGTAGGAGAACGGCGCACGCAGCAAGCAATCCTCCACCGTGCGCCAAAACGACGTCACCCGCACGCCATCAACACGCTCGAGCGCGCCCGTCATCTGTGGACGCAACAACCTGCACCCGCTGCTCAACGTCACCGAACAACCCGTCTTAACAAGAAAACGCGGCCCAAGCAGATTATTCGGCAACTCCAGACCCCATATCAGTGCGGCGTCATATCCCCAAAACGCCCAATCGGGATGAAATTCCGCAAGCCCTCTGATAGTCCTCAGTGCTCGCTCCGCTGGCGTCAATGCATCCCAATCATGCTGAAAACAGAACAGGAACGGCTCGGGCTCCGCAATATCATCGGTTCCCACATGACGCCGCAGCCACATGAGCTCGGTATTGTCATGCGTTGCGAGCAGCGTACCTTGCTCGGTCGCCTCCGTGAGCCGCGCGAGCATCCTGTTCCGCGCCAACGTGTTGCGAGTCGCATGTTTGTGTTTGAGAACGGTATTAGACACTTTCATCACCACCACGTCAGACAAATGGACCATCGTCACCGTTGCCTCCGCTGACAAATGTCTTGATCTGTAACAGGAAGACCGATTTTTAGCCGCTAGATGTTACAGATCGAGATCTTTCGACACCGCGTCCAACCTTTGTCTCAATTTGTAACAGGTAGGTCGAGTTTTGGCCTGTAGATGTTACAGATTGAGACATTCCCCCAACCAGGTGCCAAACGTCTCGATCTGTAACAGTTAGACGTTCTCCAGCCCCCCAAACGTTACAGATTTAGACAAACCAGCGGCGCCCAAGCGTTCGTCTCAATCTGTAACAGGTAGACCGGTTTTTTGTCCCTAAACGTTACAGATTGAGACAAAGTCAGGGGCAGCAGAGCGACACCAGTAACACCCCCTACTCCCACTCCTGCTCGTAGATGTTGAGCGACTTTACGTACCGCCCCTGGGCGCCCATGATGTCGCGGACCAGACGCAAGAAGAAACTGATGCACGAGGTGTCAAAGCCATCCTGCAGGTCCTCCGGATGCACCGCACCAGGCCCATCGACCGCCGTGTCACTCAGGCGTGCGATGTCATACAGATAGAGTTGTCCCGCCGTCAGCCAGACATCGTCGACGCAGGCGAGGCGCACCGCAATCGCTCCGTCGCTCCAATGCTCCTTTTGCACGATATGCGGATCGTAGACGTCAAAGCGACGGTCGGTGCGTGTGTCCTTCAGCGCGACCATACCAGTCGCAGGATCCTTGTCCAAAATGCCAAAGCGCGAGAAATACTGCGTGTCGTATACCTGCTCGAGCCGCTTGAGCGAGGCAGGCGAAAGCGATGCCGGCGGCTCATCAACATACAGCTCGAGCAGCGTCTTGCCATGGCGATAGGGGCGCTCGAAGAGCAGCCAATCGGTAAATGCCATGTTGTAGGCCATGATTTCGTTTTGGGAAGACTCGGTGCAATAGCCGAGCCACGGGTCGACAATGATCTCGAACTGCTCGCGCGCCGGCTCCAAAAACTGAAACTTCCGCAGCATCCAAAAATGGGCCATGTCGGCAATATCGTTACCGACGGCTTCGGCCAGATGCGCTCGGTCTAAAACGTGGTCAGTCACGGCATCCTCCTCAAACTGATGAACCTCAATTTGAGCTTACGAGGAGGGTGGGCAGCCACTGTCAGCACGGACAAAATAGGCCTCCGGCTGCAAACCAACTGCTGACCAAACACTTGACGGGATGCTTGACCGAAAATGCGCACCGCAATAAAACCGCAGGTAAACATAGACGGCCAACCCGCCCTTTTGAGCCATATGTCCACAGCCACCACAGAAACAACAGGTGACCACAGCTCAAAAAGACGCCGAATGGACACTCGCGCGTCGACAAACGAACAAATCGGTCGCAAACCCGCAAGAAGTGTCCCCGAATGCCGACCCAAAAGGAACGTCCCCAGCATGCCGGCACTTGGGGACGCTCCTTATGTGCCGGCAGTTGGGGACAGCCCTTGACGATTCAATTGTGAACAGCCGCCTTACAGCTCCAGCGCCTCGGCGACTTCGGCAGCGCAGGCCAGGGCGTCGGCCATGGCGCTTACCACGAGCGAACTGCCATTGCGAGCATCGCCGGCCACGTATACCGGTGTGGCGCCCGCGGCGACGCCGTCGACACGCGCCGCAAGATGCGAGCCCTCGGCAGCCATCACAGGCAGCGGACGACCAGCAGTGGCAACGGACACGCCAACGGCGTCGAACACACCGTGCTCCGGGCCCGTAAAGCCACAGGCGATGAGCACCAGCTGCGCCGGCACCTCGTGCTCGGAGCCCGCAATGCGTTCGGGCTTGCCGGCCGACCAATCCAGATCGACCACGCGCAGGCCCGCTGCCGCGCCCTTCTTGTCCAGCAGCACCTCGAGCGTATCCACGCCCCAGGCACGCATCTCGCCACCCATCGCAGCGATAGCCTCCTGCTGACCGTAGTCGGTCTTCTTAACGTTGGGCCACTGCGGCCAAGGGTTGCTCGCCGCGCGCTTATCGGGCGCGGCCGGCAGGAACTCAAACTGGCGCACGCTGCGCGCACCCTGGCGCACCGCGGTACCCACGCAGTCGTTGCCGGTATCGCCGCCGCCAATGACCACAACGTCCAGGCCGCGCGCGTTCACCGCGGGCCCACCGCCATCGAGTACCGAGACGGTCGAAGCCGTCAGGTAGTCCACGGCATACACCACGCCCGGGGCATCCACGTTCGTAGCCGAAAGACCGCGGGGTGCACGAGCACCAGCAGCCATCACAACGGCGTCAAAACCATTGAGCTTGGCCGCTACCGCAGGGTCCGTCACGTCGGCGCTCAGCTCAAAGACGATGCCCAGCTCGCGCATGAGCGCCACACGGCGCTCGACCACAGACTTCTCGAGCTTCATGTTGGGAATGCCGTACATGAGCAGACCGCCCGGGCGGTCGTCACGCTCAAACACCGTCACGCGGGCGCCACGGCGAGCAAGCTCCCACGCCGCCACCAGACCGGCAGGACCGGAGCCCACCACGGCAACCGTGGGCGCGCCCTCCCCCGCCGGCTCAAAGCGACGCGGGCCGCCATTTGTCCACTCATGGTCGCTGATCGCGCGCTCGTTGTCATGGATCGTCGTGGGCTGGCCATCGACCGAGCCCAGGTTGCACGCGGCCTCGCACAGCGCCGGGCACACGCGACTCGTGAACTCGGGCATGGGTGAGGTGAGCGACAGACGCTCGGCAGCCTCGTCCCAGTGGCCGCGGTACACCAGCTCATTCCACTCGGGAATCAGGTTGTGCAGCGGGCAGCCGCTCGGGCGTGCCTTGCCAAAGCTCGCGCCCATCTGGCAAAACGCCACGCCGCACATCATGCAGCGGCTCGCCTGGGCGCGGCGTGCGTCGTCATCGAGCTCCACGTACAGCGGATCGAAATCGCGGCTGCGCTCCTCCACGGGGCGAAGCTCGTGGGTCACGCGATCGATATCAAGAAAAGCGCCGGGCTTACCCATGGCACTTACGCCTCCTTCTTGGTCGAAGCAACAGAACCGGTAGCGACCACGGGCGCAACACCTGCGCCCGCAGCATCGCCCACAGCATCAAAGCGAGCGACATCCGCGGCGCTCGCGCGACCGGTCACAATGTCAAACGCCAGCTCCTCGGCTTGCGCGTGCGTCTTGCCCACAGCCTCGGCCGCAGCGACAATCGCCAGCACGCGCTCGTACTCGGTTGGAATGACCTTCACAAAGTGCTTGCTCATCGTCTCAAAGCTGTAGAGCAGCTTAATGCCGCGCGGGCTCTGGGTCGCATCCACGT